>NZ_JBKJHC010000018.1:0-64500 GCF_046613565.1 Flavobacterium sp. RHBU_3
CGAGTGCAGACTTTTAGTCTGCTTCTTAAAACCTATGGACTTTCAGTCCATAGTGGTTTAGTTTTGGGGATAGGTAGCAAACTATATCGAAGTTAATTTATTCAAATCTACCTTGAAATGGTTCGAAAATTGTCCCGTAAGGACCACAAAAAGACAAAAAGCGACATTGGAAGACAATGTCGCTTTTTTATTGCACCATACCCATCTTCATTTATTGTTAAATCTAATAATTACTTGTCAAGGATCTTAGAAGCTGCATTAACCTTTTACTGCAAAGACGGTTTTTGAACAACCTAAAAGTGCTTTTCCTGAAAAACATGATTGTATGTTTGTGCCATAATTATTGATGTAAACGGTTTACTCATAAACAATTCTTATTAGTGTTTTATCAATAATCGAAGTGTATCAACCAATCTGTTTTTAGATAAAATAATCAAAGGAGTATGAGTGCAGAGATTGAAAGTAGTAAAAAAACACCCCAGAAGAGAGAACAGAAGCAAAAGTCTTTAATGCCCTTTACTCTAAGGGAAATAGAGAATATTAATTCTAAAACGAAAGAGTCGGATTTCCAAAACCATCAGGCCGTAACAGAAGGCAACATCGCTTCTTCAGGAAGCTTGGGTATTCAGCCTGTTCACGAGGCTAATTCCCTTTATGGTATGGGGTCTCAATTGAAATATAATGAACTTGCCGCAAGCCTTAAAGAAACCGGTGACTCTTCGCATCCTGAAACTTTACAAAAAGAAAAAAACTATAAACGCACACTGAGCATTGCTGAGTTAAGAGAATATAATGATAGGAAACAGCTTACTGCTGTTACTAATATAAAGGTTGAAAAACCGGTTGCAGAAAATAAAACCTCTTTTCATAATGGACAGAAGGAAACTAATGGTGAAATGTTATCGGATGCAGGTATCAATGCGGTAAATGATAGTCCTGTACAGGTGTTAAATGCTGTGGGGGGTATAGATGCAGTTGGTCCAACTATAGATAATAATGCTATAACTACAGAAGAAATTGTTGACACTTCTGTAGACGATATTATCCAACTGCCTGATATGGGAATTACAGCAGCAGCTCCTTTGGCGGCAGCGCCATTAGATAAGACTGTCGATACAACAACACCCCTGTTTATATTGCCGCAAGACAATGAGAAAAGAATGTCGTTCAGTAAATCTATTATAAAGCCATTAAAAACTAAAGTGGCGGCAAGTGCTCCTGCTCCTGCTCCAAAAACGGCAGGCGGTATAGATGCGACTAAGATGAGCGGATTAGAAGTGTCCCGAAGCTTTATGAGCACAAATCCGGTTATTGACCAGGCTTCGGATAAAGGCAGTATAAAAGGCTTTAAGCCACAACCTGCACCAGATGCAGGCAGTTTAAAAAACTCTGGTAAAAATATCATGGAAAAGGCAAGTCTTGCTAATGAGGCTTCTGTTTCAAATGCGGGCGGACAAACCGATAGTGCTATACAGCAAAATAAAGCGGTAAATACAATAAAACCGACTATAAATGCTACTCCAATAAAAACCGATGGTATTTATAACAGCAAGAACCTTAGTTCTATAACACCGCAATTAGAGGCTTTACCCGGCTATAAGGAATCTATAAACGAAACCAATAAAATTTATGTAGATGAAAAGATAGCGCCTAAACTGGAAGAGCAAAAACAGGCACAGGAAGGTTTTGCTAAGCAACAGGCAGACGCAAAGAATGATAATGACAGGCAAATAAACCAACAAACTGCTGCGGTAAAGGCAGAGCAAATTCAGCAGCAGGCGGCAGCCCAAAGTGAGGTTGCGCGCCATAAAAAAGACTGGAAAAAAGAATCCGAACAAGTTAAGGCAAACTATAATAAAGAGGCTAAAAGCAAAAAGCAATCTTTGGGTGCCGATGTAGACAATGAGGTTAATGCTGCTAATACTCAAATTAACGAAAGTTATAACAGGGCCAATAAAGCTGCAGCAGATGAAACAGCTAAAGCTAAAAAGGCCGAGGCAGACCAACGTGCTGAAGCAGCTAAAAAGTCTAAAGATAAAAGCCTGTGGGATAAAGCAATTGATTTTGTTTCAGATATATTTGATGCCCTTAAAAAAGCCCTTAATAAGCTGTTTGACGGATTAAAAGCTTTTGTAAAACGTGCCATAGATACTGCCAAGGCTTTTGCTAATGCCCTTATAGATAAGCTAAAGGAAAAAGTGAAGAGGTTTATTAGTGCCTTTGGCGAGGCACTGAAATCTATAGCTAATGTAGCTCTGGCTATGTTTCCTAAGCTGCGCGACAAGTTTAACAAATTTATAGATGCTGCAGTTAACAAGGCACTGAAAGCCATTGATGTACTGGCTGAAGGCCTTAAAAAGACCATTAATGCACTGCTCAATGTACTGGGCAAAGTGCTTACTGCTATACTTGATGCGGCACAAGCCTATTACAACGCTATACTTGATGTGTGTAAGTTCCTTGTAATTGGGCTTATAAAAATAGAGCAATTTATTTTTAACCTGAATATCGCAGCCTTTCAATCCGGAGCCGAGTTCTTTGGCGCACTTGCTGAAGAATCGCTTGGAGGTAACCCTGCAGAACCCTTAAAGGATGTAGAAGTGCCTATTGGCCAGGAAGCACAATGGGCTGCCGCAATGGCTGAAGGAGGCGGTATTGCCCAAAAGCCGGCTGCCGATGAAATGGCTATGAATGGCGACCTGCTTACCAAACCTAAATTAGACAATAACGATGTTGTTCTTGAACCTTATCCGGCTGTGGAAACAGATCGTAGCCTGTTAAATTCGATCCCTCCGCTAAAAGATGGCGAACAGTTTGAGATAGGTGGTGCGGGTAGCCGTAGCGTAACTACTGAGCAGTTTCAACAGGCTGCCTATGGCGTTACTGAAGCCGGTACAGAGGAAATGGCACAGGCACAGCCAGCCGGTAATGCCGGTGCTAAACCAGATCCTGACTGGCAGCACATGAGCGATGAGCAAAAGCTGGATGAATACAACGACAAAATGCTGGAATCATCTAAAGATGCAGGTACAACGCAACCAACACCACAACAGGCACCACCACAACCTGATATGGATAATTCGCCTGAAGCACTGGTAACTAAAACAGGCAGGCTTAACCCTGCACGCAGGCTTCTGTTTATGGGCGAGCAGATGATAACAGGCATACATGCCATGTGGAACAAATATAAAGCATGGATTATAGGAGGGCTTGCGCTTGCACTGGTGGCTATTGCTGCAATATTGTTTTTTAGTGGTGGTACAGCGTTAGGGCTGGTAGTAGAGGCAATAGGCGAAGCACTTATGCTTATATTTGGTGCTGTGGCAGTATACCGCGCCATGGGATCGTTGTGGGAATATGTTAAAAAAGCCTGGGCGGGAGATACTAAGGGTGCTGCCAAAGCGCTGGCTACAGCTTTTGCCATTATTGTAGTAGAGTTTTTACTGGATAAGATACTTGCCGGTATGGGTAAAGTATTTAAGAAAATGCTTAAATCGTTTAAAGCCACTAAAGTGGGACGTGCTGTGCGCAATATGCTTGCTGTAGTACGCAAAGGGCAGCGCGCTACCACAAACGTAATACGCAAAGGTATGGTAGCCATAAAGAACAGTAAGTTTGTACTTTACCTTGAAAAAATAGCGGCAAAAGGCGCCCGAAAATTTGATGACCTTCGTAACAAGATTTTGGCTAAATTTGGCTTCAAGCGGATTTGGTTTGAAAGGCATGGCAGGCACATGCAGCTTTGGGGAGAATTTAACAGTAAGGTGCTCCTCATGGATGAAGAGGCTGAGGGAGGTGCCGATTTTAGAGAACTTACTGAAGCTGAGAGGAAACTGCTTGGTCGAGGAGAGCAAATAGGACAAAGAGTTGATGGAGGGGTTGTAGTATCTGACGCTTTTGAGGAGAGGTTTAGGGATTTATCTCCAGAAAAGCAAAAAGAGGCATTAGAAACGTTAAGAAGCGATGTTTATGCACAAAGGCGTGTAGAAGGGCTTAAAGGTTCAGGTTCTACGCAGGAAGTAACAATCCCTTCTAAATATAAAACCGAAGGCCTGGATGAAGTATCAAAGCGTAAGCCATTCCAAAAAAAGGATATAGAAAATCTTGAGAAGAAGGCCCTAGACAGAAAAGCCGATAATGGTAACCCTCAAAAATTACGTAATCACTCGGAAGAGATTGGGGAAGCCGCGGCAGATGCCCATGCAAACGCCCACGGCCTTACCAAACTGAAGGGATTAAATGGTGGAGCTTACAGCCTGGACAGAGTTTATCAAAAAGGCAATACATTCTATGTGTTTGAAGCCAAAGGCGGAAGCAGCACATTAGGTGGGAAAAGAGTTGAATCTATGAATCTATTAACAGGTGATGCACACTTTGCACAGCAAGGCTCAAAGGAATATTTAGAAAAGACTATTCAGGATATGAGAAAATCCGGCAATCCAGAAAAAGTGTTAATCGCTGATAAATTGTCCCGTGCCCAAAAAGCAGGTGAGGTTAAGTATATGATGGTTCAGCAAAAAATTACCAAAGCAGGAGACTTAGGAGAGTTTATAATTAGAGAGTTTGATTTATAGTTGTTCAGTTAATGTTTAAAAATAGCTTTTAATTAATACAATAAATAATTAGTAATGAAAAACGTATTACGGCACAAAGTTGATAAACCTGAGGCAGTGACTCTTTTTTATAATTCATTAGAAAATTATTATCAAGAAAATATTACTGGTTATAGAAAAAAGTTTAGGTATCTTTTCTATACATTTAAAGAATCGGCAGAATTACTAGAAACGTCAGTTTTAGAAAAGCCTCAATTGTCTTTACAAAAGAAATGGTTTAATTATGGGCTTAATTGTATAAGTGAATTTTGTCGTTTGGCTCATTTTGTAGGAGAAGAAAGAGAGGTTAAAATTGATGATGAAGATGATTTTATAATTAAAGTCGAGGAGGTTAATGAACATGTAAATTTGTTCAAAGCACTCTGTTTATCAAGTATAGCAAGAGATAAGGTAAAGCAAAGAATTATAGCTGAAAGTCCTAAGTTTTTTTGGGGAATTAAAGAAGAAGATTTTGAGAAAGAAACTTTTGGCATATGTTTTTTAAAATTAATAAAAGAATTTTATCTAACTGGAAACATTAATATTTCCCTGTTCGAAGCCACCCAAAAAGATTTAATTAAAAATAAAAATTTAATTGGTCCCGATGTGAAGCAAAAGTTTTGGATATTTATGATGAGTAAATACCTGGATGCACTTAAAAGTTTAGCTGAAAACGATGAAGCGGCATTTAATGCTAACCTGATTGCGGCACTTGAAGCGCACAAAGCAGTATGGAGCCAAAAGAAGGCTCTAAACAGGGGTGGTACTCCACTATGCCGGGAAAATGAGGGGTTTTTATCCTGGGGCTGTACAGCCCTTGCAGCAATGGCTTATGATAAAGGTTGGAAACAGGAAATAGAGTCAGACTATATGCCACAATTTATGGTTGATGGCAGTATTAACAAATAGTCCTTCTAAAATATATGGATATTAATCCCGCATAGCATTAACAAGCTATGCGGGATTTTTTTTTTACATTTACTTCAAGCGGATTTGGTTTGAAAGGCATGGTGGAGTTGCTACATTTGACTGGAGTAATTTATTTGTCCTATTAATATGTAAACAATTAACTTTGATAGTATGAATAAACGTGTACATGATGATTCATTCAGGAAGATGGCCGTTGAACTGGCCAATAGCAGAGGTTCTATAAAAGAAGTTGCTGAAGAGCTCGGTATTAACCAGAGCCTGTTAAGTAAGTGGAAACAGCGGGAGTCGGGATCTAAACAAAATACAGTTGGATTAACCGAAGAGCAGAAGCTAATAAAAAAGCTCCAAAAAGAGTTGAAAGACGTACAGATGGAGCGCGATATTTTAAAAAAGGCGGTCGGCATCTTTTCCAGTGGAGACGGGAGATATTCAGATTTATAAAAGAACATCGAAGGATATTTCCGGTCGAAAAGATGTGTAACGTTTTTAAGGTTAGCAACAGCGGATTCTATTACTGGCTCAAACACCCAAAATGTAAACGTGTTATTGAAAAGATATTCTTGTGCATCAGATTACTAAAATCTATGGGGATAGTAAAGGACGTTACGGAAGTCCACGCATCACCGCTGAACTTAGGAAACACGGCGTGTTTATCTCAAGACCAAGAGTAGCAAGGCTAATGCGTGAGTTAAACCTAAAAAGTATTATACGTAAAAAGTGGATACAAACCACCGATTCAGAGCATCGATACCCTATAGCAGAAAATATCCTTAACCGGAATTTTTATGCAGCAAACCCTGCGGAGAAATGGGTGTCGGACCTGACCTATATACGAACATTAGAAGGTTGGGTGTACCTTACTACTGTAATCGACTTAGCTGACCGAAAAGTAATTGGCTGGTCGTTAAGCGAGACAATGAATGCTAAGAGCACTACGGTAAAGGCTTTTTTAATGGCTAAGAACAACGGCCTGTTAACAGTCAATTGATTTTTCACTCGGACAGAGGAGTACAATATGCGTGTAGTGAGTTCAGGTCGGAATTAGAAAAATTACCCATTACACAAAGCATGAGTCGAAAAGGAAATTGTTGGGATAATGCCGTGGCTGAGAGCTTCTTTAAGACCATGAAAACATAAATGGTGTACACAAGGTATTCAAAACCAAAAATCTGCTGAATTAGCTGTTTTTGAGTACATAGAAATTTGGTATAACAGAAAAAGACGTCACTCAACACTTGGTTTTTTGACTCCTGTAGAGTTTGAAAATATTTCAATAAATAACAAAAAAGCAGCCTAAACAGTTTTTAAAAAAAGGACATTAAAAATCCTCTAGTAGACTATTGCAATTCCACTTTTGTTGAAAATTAAAACACTGAAATTAAATAGTCTATTGAGGTGAGTGAAATTTAATCTAAACATTACATTCCTTTTCGGAAAAAAATAACAACTGCTTTTTAGTTTTGCCCTGTACTAACAGATACAGCCTATATGACCCAAAATACTTTTTTAAATAAAAAGTCGGTTTTTAATAGTATTTACACCGAAAACTGGAGGGCGTTATATATATATGCTTATAATATGATTCGCGACAGGGAGTCGGCTGAAGATATACTTCAGGAAATATTTACCGATTTCTGGGTGCGTATGGAAGATACTGATATAAGTAGCTTTAAAGCGTACTTATACCAGGCGGTACGAAATCAGTGTGCCAAAAAGCTAAAGAATAAAAAGCTTACCACGGTAGAACTCGAGCTTTTAGAACAATCATTGCTACTTGTTGAGGAAGAAGAACCTGCCGAATTACCCAAAGAACAACTTGTAGCTGAAGTGTTTGAAAAAGCCCAAAATATACTTCCGGGAAAATGCCTTGAAATTTTTAAACTTCGCTTCTACGACCACATGAGTATAAACGACATTGCCTCTTTAAAGGATATTTCTGCAAGTACTGTTGAAAACCAGATTAATAAAGCCCTTAAGCTACTCCGAAAAGAAAATATAGGCTACTTAACATTTGCAGTACTCATTGCATGTACAAACTAAGTAGTAAGGTTAGTTAAATGTTAAGTGTTTTAATAAATTGTAAGCTTTTGTTTTTTGCGTAGGTGTAGTTCATGTTTAGGGTACTTATATATAAAAAGACCTCATTTTTATAATAAGTACGCATGAGTAATACATACAAAAATATTTTTAATCGTTACAGTAAAGGCAGAGCTACTGTAAAAGAGCAGAAAGCTGTCGACCTTTTTTTAGACAGCCTGCAGGACACTTCCGAATTAGATAATGCTGTCCTTACCGAAGAAAAAGGTAAGCTACTGCTTGAAAAAATTGAGGCACGTATAGTTTATAAAACTAGGAAGCCTTATCGTGCTATTGCAGCATCTGTAGCGGCTATATTTTTACTTGCCGGAATTTTTTACACTTATTTTTTAGTTACGGGTAATGAGGCCATGAAAACCGTGGCAGCTACACTGGGCGAAAAGCAAAAGGTAATACTGCCCGATGCCTCTGTGGTTTACCTTAATTCGGGGAGCAGTATTTCGTACCCTGTAGCTTTTGGAGAAAAATCACGGGAGGTTACCTTAACAGGAGAGGCTTATTTTGAGGTGGAGCACAAGGAGAAACATCCGTTTATTATTACCTCAGACCAGTTTAAAACGCAGGTACTGGGCACTAAATTTATAGTATCTAACTACAAAGGTGATACCCCAGCCGTAACAGTGGTTTCCGGAAAAGTAAAGGTTACAGATAAACATTCATCAGTATCGGAAATTATTACCAGAGGACAGCGCGTGGTTTACAGCGAGGAAAACCATCTTCTTTTAAAATCGGATAATGTTAATGCAGAAAATTACTTGGCCTGGAAAGAAGGGCGTATATTTTTTGACCATGCCGATATGAAACAGGTTTTACAAACCCTTCACCGACGCTACAATGTGGTATTACAGCTAAACTCACCTTTGTACGAATGCAGTACCATAAGCGGAACTTTTTCGGGTAACGACGTAGAAAAGGTACTCAGCAGTATTCGCTTTATAAATGAAATGGACTATACAAAAACTAAAAACGATACCATAAAAATTACCTTGAAACCCTGTAAAAACTAATTGCCTATGTAAAGATGAAGACTACTTAATTCCCTAAAAAAGAAAAACCCGAACATGGCGGCCACCAATTATCGGGTCTTAGATTAATCGTTACAATTAACTAATAAACAAAGATATTACAATTATGTATCTTGAAACAAAAAAAAGTACCGCAAGAAAAATCCTGCTCTTATTTTTTTTAGCATTGTGCAGCCTTCAGCCTGCTTTTGCAACAATAAATAATCCTTCACAGCGCATTGAAGATGTAAGTATAAAGCTTCCGGGCAGTGTATCCGATCTTAAAATGCTGTTTAAAACTATTGAAAACCAAACCAGTTACTCGCTTATTTACACAGACGATGTAACAAGGCAAACTGCACAGACTCCTATAACGGCAGGTAACAAAACGCTAAAGGACTTATTAAACGAAGCAGCTGCAAAATTTAACATCGCCTATCAGGTAAATGATGATGTAATTACCTTTAAGGTAAAAAAAATACAGCAACCAAAGAACCAGCAGAAGGTAAAGGTTTCGGGTAAAGTAACCGATAGCAAAAACGAACCGCTACCAGGTGTTAATGTACTTGTTCAGGGTACTGCTAATGCTACCCAAACCGATATGGACGGTAACTATACTATTACTGCCGAAACCGGACAAACACTGGTGTTTTCTTACATTGGGTTTAAAGCTACAGAACAAATAGTTAGCACAGAAACTGTTGTAAACATTGTACTTACCGAAGAAGCTTCGGAACTTACTGAAATGGTAATTACGGCGCTGGGTATAAAACGTGAAGAAAAAGCGTTAGGATACGCAGTACAAAAAGTAAAGGGTAGTACCGTACAAACGGTAAAAGGTATAGATGTAGCCACATCATTAACCGGTAAAGTATCGGGTATGCTGGTAAAAAACAGTACTGAGTTTAGCGAGGCTCCTACAGTAGAGCTTCGTGGCGAAAACCCGCTACTGGTTATAGACGGCGTACCGTATGGTAACATGACACTGCGCGATATACCTGCCGATGATATAGAAACTGTAAGCGTACTTAAAGGTGCTACGGCTTCGGCACTATATGGCTACAGAGGAGCTAGCGGAGCCATAGTAGTTACCACTAAAAAAGGAGCTACAGACAAGGACGGGCTAAGCGTAAGCCTTAACAGCAGTACGATGCTTACGGCAGGTTACCTGGCCATACCGGAACAGCAAACCACCTTTGGCCGACAGATAAACGCTGCCACTAATACTTATACAGGTACTGGTGCCTGGGGTGTACCCATGGAAGGGCAAGAGGTTATACAGTGGGATCCGGTTACAAAATCGTACCAGTCTATGCCATACCTGGCACGCGGTAAAGACAATTTTAAAAACTTCCTGCAACAAGGGTACATATTAAACAACAACCTTAGCATTGCCCAACACGGCGAGCACGGTAACATCCGTTCGTCTGCTACGTGGGTAAACAACAGGGGGCAATACCCAAACTCTCAGTTTGATAAATATACGTACACACTTGCAGGCGATATTAACCTGGATAAGTTTAAGTTTACTTCATCCATATCGCTTAACAAACAAACTTCGCCAAATATAGGTTTTAGCGGTTATACGGCTTATGACCCTATGTACAACATACTGGTATGGTCTGCACCGGATTATGATATCCGCCAGTATAAAGACTACTGGTTGGTTAAAAACGAATCGCAAAACAATAGTTATACCGGTACAAACAACAACCCGTACTTTGATCGTAATGAGCGTATACACAGTCTGGATCGCCAGGTATTCAACGGATTCATGTCAGGTACGTACGAGCTTACTCCATGGTTAAACGCTACCTTCCGCACCGGTTTTGATACGTACAATAACCAGCAGGTTATTCGTGTATCAAAAGGTTCACTAGTTTCAGCAGGTGCCGCCACTGTAATACTAAACGGCAGCCAGGTTTGGGGTGAATCTCTTAAAGGTTCATACAGTGAAGGTTTAGGAACCGGCTACAGCGTTAACCAGGATTTCCTGTTAACAGGAAACAAGAAGTTTGGCGATTTTGATATCGATGGGCTATTTGGTGAAACAATCTATTACATTCAAGACAAAGGTATAGAATCACAAACCCAGGGAGGCCTTTCTATACCGGGCTTCTATTCTATAAAAGCGTCGGTTAATGCGCCGCTGGTAAACTCATCGGTTTCTAAAAGGCAGGTAAACAGTTTGTACGGGCGTATAGGTGCTTCGTGGAAAAGTATGCTATTCCTGGAAGGTACACTTCGTAACGACTGGAGTTCTACATTGCCGGAGTCTACCAGGTCTTACCTGTATCCGTCGGTAGCGGCAAGTTTCCTTCCATCTGAGGTGTTGCCAAAATACGATTGGCTTTCATTCTGGAAACTGCGCGGTTCATGGACATCGTCTAAAACTCCTGCCGGAGTGTACGACATTAATTCGGTATATACCATTAACAACAACGCATGGGGCAGTAATACATCGGCCACATACCCAGATACTATAAGGAACAGTACTGTAAACCCACAGGCATCTGATACGTGGGAAGTAGGTACTGCTGCAAGCCTGTTTAAGAGCCGTTTTTCACTTGATTTTACATACTACTCTAAGAGAATGTACAATTTCCTTACAGCTACAGGGGTAAGCAGCGCATCGGGCTTCAGCTCCAACTACATTAATACCGATGAGGAAATTACCCGCCGCGGTATAGAAATTACCGCTACAGGTACGCCTGTAAAAACTCCGGACTGGCAATGGGATATTATGGCTAACTGGTCTAAGTACGCCCGTTATTACACTAAGCTGGACGACCAGTTCTCTGCAGATAATCCTTGGGTAAAAGTAGGTAACAGGGTAGACGCCTTTGTACTGAACGATTTCCAGAAAGATGCTAACGGTAATATGATATATGAAAACGGATTACCTGTATACTCAGCTTATCAGTCGGTTTATGGTTATGCAGATCCGGACTGGATATGGGGGCTGTCATCGTCATTGCGTTACAAAAACTTCACCATGAACATTTCAATGGACGGCCGCGTGGGCGGACTGGCACAAAGTACTACGGAGATGTATATGTGGCAGTCGGGTAATCACCCTGACTCAGTTAACGAAACCCGTTATCTTGATGTTACAACCGGTACTGCAAACTATGTAGGCAATGGTGTTAAGGTAATATCGGGTAGTGCTACGTATGATGCGTATGGAAATATAACTTCAGATACGCGCCAGTATGCACCAAACGACGTTCCGGTTACCTACCAGAGTTATGTGCAGCGTGTACATAAGGGTACCGCATGGGGTGGAGCACCATCGCCATACGATACCTATAGCACTACATTTATTAAACTGAGGGAAGTTTCTATAAGCTATAATGTGCCACAGGCTGCTTGCAAATTTATAGGTGCCAAAAGCGCTTCGGTATCAGCCATAGGTCAAAACCTGTTTATGTGGGCTAAGGACTTTAAATATTCTGACCCTGACAGCGGAGTAGACAACTTTAGCGACCCGTCTCAATGCTTTATAGGTGGTAACTTAAAACTTGAATTTTAATAATCAACATAATTTAAGATGATGAATATGAAAAAAATTGTAGGGGCAATAGCCGGTATGTTGATGTTTACAGGCTGCAGCAACTTTGAGGATATAAATACAAACCCCAATACACCTACCCAGGTAAGTGCCTCGCTGCTATGTACAAACATTATACTTAGCGTAAACAAGTATCAGGGAGCCGATGCAAAAGCGTATATATCTGATAACGCATTACCAAAATATGTAGCGTATGCTAATGAAGGGCAGCTGGGTACACAGTACAACTTTATATCTAATGCAAGTTTTGGAAGCATGACCATACTGCCCGATATTGATAAAATGCTGGAAGCAGCACAGGGTTCTCCTTCCGAAGATTCGTATAAGGGTGTAGCACATTTTATAAGAGCTTATACATTTTACCTGCTTACCATGAAAATGGGAGATATACCTTACAGTGAGGCAAATCAGGGGAGTATAGGTAACTTTAAACCAAAATACGATGGTCAGAAAGAAGTTTTTATAGGGATTCTAAACGAGCTTGAAGCAGCAAGTGCCAGCTTTGCATCTGGGGCTACCTTTGCAGGCGACCCCACACCATTTGCGGGCGACCCTGTAAAATGGCAACGTGCCGTTAACGCTTTTGAGTTAAAAGTACTTATGACGCTGAGCAGTAAAACAGGCGATGCCGATTTACAGATACAACAGAGGTTTGCAGCTGTGGTAAATACTAATATGCTATTAGAAAATGCTGGGCAATACTTAGGTTTAGAATATAATAGCGTAAGCAAGCATCCGCTGTATAGTACTAACGATATGTTTACCGGAAGAACCGTATTAAGTACTACTATAGTAAATAACCTGAAGATGCTAAACGACAAACGTTTGTTCTATTTTGGCGAACCTGCCGAGGCACAAACCATAGCCGGTGTGGCAGCTACAAACCCGGATGCTTACGTAGGGGTAAACACTGCCATAGACTACGCAGGGCTTAACGCTACCTTTGCTACAGGAACCTATTCTAAAATAAATCTAAGATATCAGTTAGACCAGGCAAGCGAGCCGCGCAGAATGTTAACCTATGCTGAACAACAGCTTATTTTGGCCGAAGCACGTATTCGAGGATGGATAAGCACTGGAACTGCACAGCAGTATTATGAAAGTGGTGTAAAAGCAGCGCTTACTAATTTGATGAATACCAATGCTACTTATGCACACGGTAATGCCATAACCCAGGCTGATATAGACGGATATTTTACGGGCCAGGCGGCTTTTGCAGCAAACCAGGACGACCAGTTAAAGCAGATATGGTTGCAGCGATATTTGCTTAACTTTTTAATGGATGCCGACACTTCTTATTTTGAATACAGGAGAACCGGCTACCCTGTACTGGAAATAGACCCGGCAACAAGCCTTAACGTAAATAGTCCGGGTAGTGTACCGGTAAGGTATTTGTATCCTTCATCTGAGCTTACCTATAATAGTGATAATCTTATGGAGGCACTAAATAGCCAGTATGGTGGCTATGATGAGATTAACAAGCTAATGTGGTTACTCTCTAATTAAAATAAATACATTGTGTTTCATTTCGTTGTTTAATTAATGTAGTTTAGAGGGGTTGTAATTTACAACCTCTCTTTTTTTGTATTTTCACGAAGAAAGGTGTTGGTTATAAAATTAGCAATTGATAAAAAATAGGTAAGCGTATAGTATACTAACGTCTGCTGTTTTATTAAATCCCCAAATAATAAGGCTGTCTATTTTTATAGTCAGCCTTTTATTTTTATTGTTTGTCCCTTCCGGAAGTAACCGTACAGGTTATTAATATTCTTTTTATTACTAAGGCATTATACTTTTTGAATAATAATGTACATTTGATAAAAACTTTAACAAATCAATCAGTACTCAATGAAAAATCTATTTTTAATGCTTGCTATTACTATAGCATCGATAAGTTATGGGCAAAAAGGACTTTCAAAAGATTATTCCTATACAGTTAGTGCTCCCTATAAGGTTTATGATGGAGAAAAATTTTATTTCAGCCGAGATAACCAGGTTCTTGCTATAAAAGTAAGGGGTAAAGAAGCAGTTATACAAAAGTTTAATACTTCTGGTGAGAAGATTTCTTTTGTTGCAGAAAAAAAATACGAAGACCTTCCTGGTAATGTGCAGGTAGAAGATGTATTGGAATTTAATAACAGGTACTATTTCTTTTACTCATCTTGGGATGGGGGCAATGTTGATAAAGAACAGCTTTTTGTAAGGGAAATTGATTTTGCAAAAGGAGAGTTTCTGGGGGCAGGGAAGTTGATGTTTAAAGTTGACGGCCATATTACAGGTTCTCCGCAGGCTATAGCTATGGCAGGAGGGGTATCTTTTAGTTATGGAGTAAGAGACAAATTTGATTTCCTGATGTCTTCTAATAAAAAGAGGATGCTAATACAGTATCGCAAAAAGCCAACAGTGAAAAATGATACTAAGAGCTGGGATATTATAGGTATGGTAGCCTATGACGAAAATATGAACCAAACATCTCTTAACGAGATTAAGATGCCTTATACAGAGCGCAGGATGGATGTTTATGATTATGCTATAGACTCTGAAGGTACAAACTATATACTTTCTAAAGTTTTTCATGATGATAGTAATGATGACAAAAAGAGGAAAAAAGATGAAGAACCAAATTATCATGTGGAACTTTTCAGGCTTAAAAACGGAGCTAAAAATCTTGATATTTCTAAGATAGATGTTAAAGATAAATTTATAAACGGCTTGTGGCTTTTTGAACATCCGGCAAGTAATGAAATGGTTATAGCGGGGTATTATAACATTGGGAAAAAATTAAAAAATACCGATGGTATGATTGTTATGAAGGCTAAAAAGGAAGGAGAATTATACGGCCTTAAAACTTATGAAATACCTATTGAGGTTTTAAATGATTATACTTCTAATAGAACAAAGAAGAGAAATAATAAGAAAGAAGAAAAAGGAGAAGCAGAATATCCAAACCTTAAATTAAAAGAATTGGTATTTGATCAGGACGGTAGCCTGTTGTTTATTGGTGAGCAAACTTATTTAGAAGTTCGTCAGAGTAATGGTGGTATGGGCTTTGGTACCGCAGGGATGACTATGGGCGGTAATGTGACGTATATTTATCATTATAATGATCTTGTTGTTACAAAAATTGACGCTGGAGGTAGCATGTCGTGGAAAAAAAAAATACCTAAATTACAACAAGGGTATCAGGGCAAAGGGGGAATGTCTTATAAATATATCTATAACAAAGGCTCTCATTACTTACTGTTCCTAGATAATGTGAAAAACTTTGAACTTCCATTAGATAAAACACCAGCAATGCACAGTGATGGTAAAGGCGGATATTTTACGTCATATAAAATTGATGATGCTACCGGCACAATGGTAAACAGTTCAATATTTAATGTTAGGGATCTTGATGAAATGACTGTATACCAGTTTGCCACTAACAGGATTGTTAAAGTGGATGACAATACATTTGCGGTTGAGTTTTATAAGAAACAAAAAGAAGATGTGATGATTAAGGTTTCCATCAAGTAAAAGTTAATTTTAATTGTAAGAAAGCGCCTAACAGGGCGCTTTTTTTATACTCAATAATCAGTTATAACATTAATTTAATTCATAATGCTTTCTTAAAGATTTTTCACATTAAAGTTGAAAAATTTACTTAAAATTGCGCCCAATTAAATATACCAACATTTATGAAGAAACAACTACTGTTATTGCTTGCTCTTGTTGCAACCGGTCTGGGGTATGCTCAGAAGGAATTGTCTAAAGATTATTCTTACACGATTAGTAAGCCTTTTAAGGGTTTAAAAGAGAATAATCCATTTAGTTTTTCTGCTTATAAGATTCTTTATAATCGTAAAGATTACTTCTATAAGAATGGAGAGGTTATGGTTTTCAAGCTGAATAAGGATGATATTCTTATCGAAAAGATAAATGTTTCAGGCGATAAAGCATCTTTTATTAAGGATAAACAATATAAAATCAATGACTTGTTTGAAAAGAATTTTCAGATAGAAGGTGTTATTGAATTTGCCGGTAAATATTACTTTTTTTATTCTTCTTGGAATGGAGATGACGAACAGGAACAGTTGTATTACAGGGAAATAGATTTTAATAAGGGTGAGTTTGTAGGAGAAAATAAACTATTGTTTAAAATTGATGGAAAAGTTACCCAATCTACGGATATGGGACAAGAGACATTTTTTGGAAAGTTTAATATTCATTTGAATCCTGATAAAACAAAAATGTTGATTAATTACAGAAAAAAACCTCTAAAAAGATCGGATAAAAAAAGTTATGATACTTATGGTATTAACGCGTACGGGATGGATATGATTGAGCTTTGGAGGAAGGAGTTAACCATGCCTTATACTGAAAGAAGGATGGATTTACTAGATTTTACCATAGACAAAGACGCGAATGCTTATCTGTTAGCAAAGGTATTTCATGATGATAGCAATGATGATAAAAAGCATAAAAAAGATGAAAAACCTAATTATCATTTAGAAATATTCAGGGTAAATGCAGGATCCTCTAATATAGATATTACAAAAGTAGATTTTCAGGATAAATTTTTGAAGAAACTGACGCTTTACAGCCACGAAGATCACCTAATTTGTGCTGGTTTTTACAATAAAGGAAAATCAACAGGCAGTGTAGATGGTATTATGTTGTTTAAGGTTAAGCCGGATGGTGTTATTTATGATAGTTCATCTCATGAAATACCATTTGAGATTTTAAATGAATTTGCCAGCAAAAAAGCAAAAAAGAAAAATAAGAAAGATGAGGAAGATGATGAGGCGGAGTTTGCAAATCTTGATTTAGATAAGCTTGTAATTGAAAAAGATGGGAGTGTTGTGTTTGTAGGGGAACAATACTATGAAGTTACTGTCAATACTGGTAAATCAGTAAGAATTATAGACCATTATGCAGATATGCTTATTAGCAAGGTTGATGCTTCAGGGAAGCTCGCCTGGATGAAGCGATTGCCTAAGCATCAAGTAGGGTCAAGTGGAATAGGGGGAATGTCTTACAAACATTTCTATGCAAACGACAATCACTACATTGTGTATTTAGACAATGTAAAAAATTTAAATCTTCCTCCAGATGAATATCCGGCTATACATACTGATGGTGCTGGCGGATATTTAACGTCTTATAAAATAAACGATGCCACAGGTGAAAGTGTTAAGAGTTCTATCTTAAACGTTAGGGATTTAACAAATATAAGCTTTCATAATTTTGGAGTTGGTAAGATAGTTAAAGCCGGTGAAGATGCTTTTATTGTTGAGGTAGCTAACAAAGAAAAGCAAAGTGTAATGCTTAAGGTAGTAATGAAGAAATAACTAAAAGCTGTACGCTATAAATAAGAAAGCGCCCTATTGGGCGCTTTCTGTATTTTGTCCTGTTTGTATCATGTAAGCCATTGATTTTATAACACGGTCATGTTTTTTTACAAATGGGTTTTCTTCGTTCCATACGTAGCCCGCCAGTACAGAGCATATTTTTTCTTTTACATCCTGGTTTTCCGGTTTATGGAAAAACAGGGTTTGCAGGTTGCCTGTATACCATTCTTTTACGTAGGTAGCAAACACGTCTACACCACGCCTCATATAGGCAGTGTACTCAGTGTCCCAGTCTACCTTTTCTCCTTTTAACTCCTTTAAGAATAACTTTGCCGACAGTATACCTGATTCTGTTGCAAAACACACTCCCGATGAGAAAACAGGATCAAGGAACTCAGAACTATTACCGGTAAGGGTATAGCCCGGGCCGCAAAGCCTGGTTACAGAGCATGAATAGTTTTCTATTTTATGAGGTTCAAACAAAAAGTCAATACCCTCAAAACGGTCGCGGTAAAAATCAGATTCCTGAATTACTTTCTTTAAGGCTTCTGTAGTATTGTCGCCTAATGATTTAATATACGATGTAGGCCCTACAACACCAATACTTGTATTGCCATTGCTGAATGGAATAACCCATAGCCATACTTTAGTTTCTAATATGTCAAATGTAATTTGTGTACCCTCTACACCCTCCGGACGTTTTGTGTCTTTTACGTGGGCAAACATTGACGAATTTTCCGGGATAGATGATGGTGCATCCAGCTTTAATATACGTGGCAGCACACGCCCGTAACCACTTGAGTCGATTATAAAACGCGCGCTTATTGTACGGGTTTCTCCATCTTTACCTCTTACGGTAGTTACCGAATCAGAGCCGTTAAAAACAACATCAAGAACTTCGGTTTCAAATTCAAGGTCTATACCTTTTCGTATTACTTCCTGTGCCAACGTATTGTCAAAATCTGCCCTTGGCACCTGCCATGTCCAGTCCCATCCTTCACCAAATTTTTCACTGAAATCAAAGATGCACAACTCATTGCCTCTTATAAACCTGGCCCCAAATTTTTTCTCAAAATCCATAGCATTAAGGGCGTCCAGCAGTCCGGCTTCGTCAAAATGATCCATAACCCTGGGTATAAGGCTTTCGCCTATAACAAACCTCGGGAATTTTGATCTTTCAACAACTTTAACCTTAATACCATTGTTATGAAGGTAAGAAGCAGCTACACACCCAGATGGGCCTGCCCCGATAATCAGGACATCTATATTCTCATTTAACATTTATAAGTGCTATAAGTCTTAAAATTCTCTTAAAAATATTCTACATTTGCATTCAACAAATTTATATACAAATTACGTATTAAAAAAACTTATTGTTAATACAATAAAGATAATTAAGCATAAATGACCAAAATAAACCAATTTTTAAGCTTGGAGCAATTTACCGCCGTTGTTTTTGGAAATAATGATGTAGAGGTAAGTAATGAGGTGTTAGATAGAGTAACACAGAGTTTTGATTTTCTTAAGGAATTTTCATCTAACAAGATTATCTATGGAGTAAATACCGGATTTGGGCCAATGGCTCAGTACCGTATAAAAGACGAAGACAGGATTCAACTACAGTATAACCTTATACGCAGCCATGCATCGGGTACCGGTAAGCCGCTGGCACCGCGTATGGTAAAGTCGGCTATACTTGCGCGACTGAATACATTATCGTTAGGTAACTCGGGTGTACACCCATCGGTTATACTGCTTATGCAGCAATTAATTAATAAAGATATATGTCCGCTTATTTTTGAACACGGCGGAGTAGGAGCCAGTGGCGACCTTGTGCAGCTTGCCCACCTTGCATTAGTACTTATAGGTGAGGGTGAGGTGTTTTATAAAGGCGAACGCCGTGCTACTAAAGAGGTTTTTGAACTGGAAGGTTTAACACCTATAAATGTAGAAATAAGGGAAGGTCTTGCCCTTATGAACGGTACCAGTGTAATGACCGGCATAGGTATAGTAAACGTAGAGAATGCTAAAAATCTATTAGATATTTCTCTTAAGTTTTCGTCTGCAATTAATGAAATTGTAAGGGCATATGACGATTCTTTCTCATACGAACTTAACGATACCAAAAGGCATGCAGGCCAAAAGGAAGTTGCTGAGCGTATGAGGACACAACTGGCAGACAGCAAGCTTGTGCGTAAAAGGGAAGACCATCTGTATACCGGCGAAAATAACGAAACCGTGTTTAAGGAAAAGGTACAGGAGTATTACTCGCTGCGTTGTGTGCCGCAAATTTTGGGTCCGGTCCTGGATACCATTAACGAAACAGCCAAAGTGCTGGAAAATGAAATTAACTCGGCTAACGATAACCCTATTGTAGATGTTAAGAACCAGCATGTATATCACGGAGGTAATTTCCACGGTGATTATATATCGCTGGAAATGGACAAGCTAAAGCTGGTTATAACAAAACTGTCTATGCTTGCCGAGCGTCAGCTTAACTACCTGATGAACGCTAAAATTAACGAGCTGCTGCCTCCTTTTACTAACCTGGGTACCCTTGGGTTCAATTTCGGGTTGCAGGGTGTACAGTTTACGGCAGTTTCTACAACAGCTGAAAACCAAACGCTGTCTAATCCAATGTATGTGCATAGTATTCCTAATAATAATGATAATCAGGATATTGTGAGTATGGGGACTAATGCAGCCGTTATTACAGCTAAGGTTATAGAAAATGCTTTTGAAGTACTGGCTATACAGGGTATGGCAATTGTGCAGGCAATAGATGCATTAAATTATAAAAATGAAGTATCTTCGGGTACAAGAAAGATATATGACGACATAAGGGCTATACTGCCTGTGTTTAAAGAAGACCAGGTTATGTATCCTTATGTACAGTCTATAAAGGAATATCTTATGAACTAACCAATATTTAATTTTACAGTCATGAAAAAACTTACTTTATTCTTACTGTTGTGTGTAAACATTTGTTTGTCGCAGGAATTAGCCTTAGTTAAGCAAAACGGAAAATTTGGCTATATAGACAAAAAAGGCGGTTTTGCAATACAACCTCAATACATCAAAGCAAAAGACTTTAGTGACGGTCTTGCTGCTGTAAACGAAAACGAAAAATGGGGCTTTGTAAACGCTAAAGGAGAATGGGTTATTAAACCTCAGTTTGATGGTGTAAAGGATTTTAATAGTGGCTTTTGTATAGTAGATAAAGATAAGCAACAGTTTTATATTAACAAAAAAGGAGAAACTGTAAAAATGCCCCAGTCAGATAAGTTGTATGACTTTGAGGCGGGAATTGCATTTATAAAGCAAGGCAAAAAAGTAGGTTTTATAAATACCAAAGGCGAAGTTGTTGTAGAGCCTAAATACGATATTATAAAATCGTTTGAAGGTAACTACGCCCGTTTTAAGAATGCCGAAAAATGGGGTATTATAGACAAAACCGGTAAAGTAATTGTTGAGGCAGAATACCAGGAAATAGGGAACTATTTTAAAGGTGTAACCTGGGCAAAGAGCGGCGAATCGTTCGGGCTTGTTATTGCAGGTAAGTTTAAGGTAGTAGATGGAGCCGATAAAATATGGGATTTTTATTCACAGGATGTTACCTATGCCCGCAAGGGGAAAAAAGTAGGTTTTATAGACCTGAAAGGAAACTGGGTAATAGAACCGAAGTTTGATAAAGCCCGTGCCTTTGCAAACGGTCTGGCTCCGGTGGCTATAGAAAAGAAATGGGGTTACATTAATACCTCTGGGGCTTATGTAGTAGAGCCTACCTATGCAGATGCTGAAATTTTTAGTGAAGAAGGCCTTGCCCCGGTTAAGGTTGATGATTTTTGGGGCTTTATAGATGTCAAAGGAAGCATGGTTATTCCTGCTAAATATGGTATTACTGCGGGTGGTTTTTCTATATTTACCGATTCGCCAAAAGGTTATATAAAAGGCCTGGCAAGGGTAAAGTATGAAAAGAAATGGGGTTTTATAGATAAAACCGGAAAAGTAATTGGCGATCAATGGTTTGAAAACGCCGAACTATTTAATTAATTAGTAAAGAATGAAGTGTGCATTAGTAACAGGAGGTTCCAGGGGTATAGGCAGTGCCATATGCCAAAAACTGGCTTCCGAGGGTAATTACCATATATTAATAAATTATCAGTCTAACGAGGAAGCTGCGCAGCAAACACTGCAGCAGGTTATAGAAAATGGCGCCACCGGCGAAATACTGAAGTTTGACGTAGCCAACGCCGATGAGGTAAAAGCGGTATTAGGGGAATGGCAGGAAAACAATCCCGATGCTATTGTAGAGGTTATTGTAAACAATGCCGGTATAACGCGCGACGGCCTGTTTATGTGGATGAGCCAGGACGACTGGTCTCAGGTTATAAACACCAGCCTTAACGGTTTTTATAACGTTACCAGTTTCTTTATACAAAGATTACTGCGTAACAAATATGGCAGGATTATAAACATGGTTTCGGTTTCGGGAGTAAAAGGTACTGCCGGACAAACCAATTACAGTGCTGCAAAAGGTGCTGTTGTTGCTGCTACCAAGGCTTTGGCTCAGGAAGTAGCAAAACGTAATATTACGGTTAACGCCGTGGCACCGGGTTTTATTAAAACAGATATGACCGGAGCGCTCGATGAAAAAGAGCTTATAAAGCTGGTGCCTGCTAACCGTTTTGGTGAAGCCGAAGAGGTGGCAGAGCTTGTAGGTTTCCTTGCTTCTAAAAAAGCGGGCTACATTACAGGCGAAGTGATTAATATAAACGGAGGTATTTACTCCTAAAAATAATAAAGTAAACAAACCAATACGCATAAGATGGAAAGAAGAGTGGTTATAACTGGTATGGGGATTTATTCCTGTATAGGGACATCGCTTGATGAAGTAAAACAATCGCTATACAACGGAACCTCGGGTATTACATTTGATGAAGACAGGAGAGAGTTTGGTTTCAGGTCGTGTTTAACGGGTATGGTTCCTAAACCGGAACTAAAAGACCTGCTAAGCCGTAGGCAGCGTATAAGCATAGGTGAAGAAACCGAATATGCTTACATGGCTACCATACAGGCTTTAAAGCAGGCAGGTATAGATGATGATTTCCTTGATAATAACGAGGTGGGTATTATGTATGGCAATGACAGCGTAAGCAAGGCTATTATTGATGCTACAGACGTTATCAGGGAAAAGAAAGATACGGCGCTTATAGGTTCGGGGGCTATATTTAAGTCCATGAACTCTACAGTAACCATGAATCTTAGCACCATATTCAGGCTAAGGGGGGTAAACCTTACCATAAGTGCAGCCTGTGCCAGCGGATCGCATTCGCTGGGTATGGGGTATTATTTAATAAAAAGCGGCCTACAGGATACAATAGTTTGCGGAGGTGCCCAGGAAATTAATAAATACGCTATGGGTAGTTTTGACGGCCTTGGAGTTTTTTCTCCTGATAATGGAGATCCTACTAAGGCGTCGCGTCCATTTGACGCTCAACGAAACGGACTTGTACCAAGCGGAGGAGGGGCTACGCTTATCCTGGAAAGTTATGAGTCGGCCGTAAAACGTGGTGCGCCTATTTTGGCAGAAGTTATAGGGTATGGTTTCTCATCTAACGGCGGACATATATCTACACCAAACGTAGAGGGGCCTGCAAGCGCTATGCAAAAAGCATTAGACCAGGCCGGTATAAAACCCGAAGATGTAGATTATATAAATGCACATGCAACGTCTACCCCGGTAGGAGATGCTAATGAGGCTAAGGCTATTTACGAAATTTTTGGCAGCAAGCCATTAGTAAGTTCTACCAAGTCTATGACAGGGCATGAATGCTGGATGGCCGGTGCAAGCGAAGTAATATATTCGGTGCTTATGATGCAAAACTCATTTGTAGCGCCAAATATTAATTTTGAAAACCCTGATGAAGATTCGGCTAAATTAAATTTGGCAGGAACTACTGTAGATAAAGAAATTAATATATTTTTGTCGAATTCTTTCGGATTCGGAGGAACCAATTCGGCCTTAATAATAAAAAAAGTTTAAAATTGACACATGGATAAAGCAGTAATTATTGAAAAAATAAACAATTTTTTAATTGATGAGTTTGAGGTTGATGCAGATGCTATTGCGCCGGATGCCAATTTAAAAGATACCCTTGGGTTAGACAGTCTAGACTATGTAGACCTTGTAGTAAGTGTAGAGTCTAACTTTAAGGTAAAACTTGGCGAAGCAGATTTTGTAGGCATTGCCACCTTTAATGATTTTTATAACCTTATAGATGGTAAGGTTAATGCCATAGTATAATGAGTGAATGGGATGGTAAATCCAAGGGTACCCTTTTAGGATACAGGATATTTGTATTTTGTATAAAGTACCTGGGTATAAGGGTTTCCTATTTTGTGCTGTATTTTGTAGCATCGTACTATTTTTTGTTTTTAAAGAAAACCAACCGGGTTACCTTTTACTATCTGCATAACCGCATGGGGTATTCGCGCTCAAAAGCCAGAAGAATGGTTTTTATGAGCTACTTTACCTTTGGTCAAACGTTAATAGATAAAACAGCCATCTCCGCAGGTATGCGGGATAGGTTTACGTATGAGTTTGACGGTGTAGAGAAACTTAATGAGATGCTTGCCAATAAAAAGGGAGGTGTTTTAATAAGTGCGCATATGGGTAACTTTGAAATAGCCGAATACTTTTTGGGAGAGCTGGAAGGTAGGTTTCAAATTAACCTTGTAACTTCAGATATGGAGCACAGGGCTATTAAAGAATATCTGGAAAGTATTTCTTCTAAGTCTGCTATAAAGTTTATAATTATAAAAGAGGACCTTTCTCATATTTACGAAATTAACAAAGCCCTGGCGGATAATGAGCTTATCTGCCTTACGGGCGACCGTTACTTTGAAGGGGTTAAATGCCTTTCTGAGCCTTTCTTGGGTAAAGAGGCAAATTTCCCTGCGGGGCCTTTCCTTATTGCCTCAAGGCTTAAGGTTCCGGTAGTGTTTGTGTATGTAATGAAGGAAGCTAAGCTGCATTATCATTTGTATGCCCGTGAAGCGGAAGTAAAACACCGCGATGAAAAGGCGTTGCTAAAGGCGTATGTAGAAAGCCTAGAGTCTATGTTGAAGAGATACCCGTTGCAGTGGTTTAATTATTTTGATTTTTGGCAGGCATTTAAAAAATAGAAAAAAACTACAGAATTAGTTTTCTGTGTAATATACCCCAAAAAAATATGCAAGGTACACCACCGGATTTAGACGCTATTATTATAGGTTCAGGCCCGGGAGGTCTTGCTACGGCTATTTGCCTGGCGCGTGCCGGACAAAAAGTACTGGTGCTGGAACAGCATTATGTGCCTGGAGGCTGGTGCCATAGCTTTACATTAAACGGGCAGCGCTTTAGCCCTGGTGTACATTATATAGGTCAGCTTACCGAAGGCCATTCTACAAATGAGTTGTACAAAGGCCTGGGTATGGCAAATGATCTTGTCTTTTTCAGGATGAATCCAAATGCTTTTGAACACTGTTTAATAGGAGACGAGAAATTTGACGTACCTGCCGGATTAAACAATTTTGCAGTAAGCCTTGGTAAACGTTTTCCTGACAATGCAAAACAGATTAAAGAATACCTTACGCTTATAGAAAGGGTTAATGCCCAGATGCTGATGATGCCTAAAATTAAGGGGTTTAAGCAGATAATAACTGCGCCTTTTAAAACTAAGGATTTTGTTCACAACGCTTTTTTCAGCCTTAAAAGGATTATTAATAAACGTGTAAAAGACCCTGTGGCACGTGCCGTGCTTAACGTGCAGTGTGGAGACCACGGACTTCCACCTGCACGAGCCAGCTTTATAGTGCATTCGTCGGTTATGGGGCATTATGCCGATGGAGGCTTTTACCCTATGGGTGGGGGCGGAGGTATTGTAAAAGCCATGACAAATGCTGTAAAGCGTTTTGGCGGTACCATAAAAATCAGTTCCCGCGTTAATAAAATAATAGTTGAAAATAATACAGCCACAGGTGTAGTGCTTGAAAGTGGCGAAAAAATATTTGCAAAAAAGATTATTTCTAATGCCGATCCTGGTATTACATATCTGAATCTTATAGGTAGGGAATATTTAGGTAAAAAACTTCTAAAAAGGCTGGATAATACAAAGTATTCGGTAACGTCACTCATACTTTTCTTAACATTGGATATGGATGTTACAGCTGCCGGTATAGACAGTGGTAACACATGGGTTTTCAGGGATGCTGATGTTGATGCCCAGTTTGCAGATATTGTTAATCATGATTTAACAGAAGGAGAAGAGTTTCCTGCGCTGTTTATGAGTTGCACTACGCTCAAAGATCCGGTTAGCTTTAATGGCAGGTACCATAGTTTTGAAGTAGTTACTTATATAGATTACAATTGCCTTAAGCAGTTTACAAGTGAGGGTGATGACCGAACCCCGGAGTATATCGCTTTTAAAGAGAAAGTAATCGGTAAATTTTTAAATACTGTAGAGCGCCTTATACCTGGGGCAAAACAACATATTGTTCAGGTAGAGTTGGGTACTCCTAAAACCAACCAGTTTTATATAAACAGTACTAATGGTAATGTTTATGGTACTGAGAAAACCCTTAAATATGTTGGGCCATTTGCCTATAAAAGCAATGCTGAAATAAACAACCTGTATCTTACCGGAGCCAGTACTTTGTCTCATGGAGTGGCGGGAGCTACATATTCCGGTGTAGAAACGGCCGCCAAAATATTACAATGCAAGAGAGATGACCTTTTGGTAACAGATGATAGCCAGAATATAAGGATATTTGATGCCGAAGATGCCGCTACGTGGCCGGAATGGGTGCATAAAAAAAGGGAAGACAAAGTAAGGAATTTTAAAGAAGTTGCGCTAAAGAGCGCACTATAAGATAGCAACATGAAAAATGTTCTTGTTATATATTTTACACAATCCGGGCAATTGCACGATATAGCGCAGCAAATAACTGCTCCGTTTGTTGCCGACGAAAACTGTAACGTGGTTTTTCATCAGATAGAGATGGAAACTCCGTTCCCGTTTCCGTGGAATAAAGAAGCCTTTTTTGATGCTTTCCCTGAATCGTTCCTGCAAATTCCGGCAAAGCTAAAACCTGTACCACAGCATATACTTGATTTGAAATATGACTTGGTATTGTTTCATTACCAGGTGTGGTTTTTATCGCCGTCTATTCCTGTAAATTCATTTCTTAAAAGCCCTGAGGCTAAGCATTTGTTGCACAATACTCCAGTAGTAACCATAAGCGGTAGCAGGAATATGTGGTTCCTGGCTCAGGAGAAAATAAAGAAGCTGCTGAAAGAAAACGGTGCACTACTAAAGGGGAACATAGCCCTTACCGACAGGGCGGGTAACCTGATAAGCGTAATAACCATTGTAGAGTGGATGTTTAGCGGTAAAAAAGAAAAGCATTTAGGAATATTTCCATTGCCGGGAGTGTCTGATAAGGATATAAATGAGTCTGTAAAGTTTGGCGACACCATTCATGGGGCGCTTTTGCATGGAGATTTTACCGGTTTGCAGGATATACTTTTACAGCAGGGAGCCGTTAGGGTAAGCCCTTATTTAGTGGGGGTAGATACTAAAGGAAACCATATTTTTAGCAAATGGTCGGCTATAATCATAAAAAGACCAAATAATCGTAAAAAATTGTTAAAAATTTTTGTGGTTTATTTGGTGCTTGCGATTTGGATTATTTCACCAATAGTATATATATTGCACATTCTTATGTATCCTTTTACTTTTGCTAAAAATAAAAGGATAATAAACTATTATAAAGGCGTTTAAAACGCATAAAAAAAGGAATAGACCAACTATGTTTGATGTTTACATAACCAAAGCCGGGAAATATTTACCAAATGAAGCGGTAACTAATGACGAGATGGAAGATATCCTCGGTAAAATCAATAACTCCACTTCTAAGGCCCGAAGGATTGTTCTTCGTAATAACGGTATTACTACCAGGTATTACGCAATAGACAAAACAGGGACTATAACCCATAATAATGCCCAGCTAACCCACTTAGCTATAGAACAGCTATACGATAAAGATTTTACTAAGAGTGATGTAGAGCTGCTTTCGTGCGGTACATCGTCTCCTGATAATCTTTTTCCGTCGCATGCGTCTATGGTGCACGGGCTTATGGATAACCAGTCTGTAGAGTTAAATTCCTCTTCAGGAGTGTGCTGTGCGGGCATGAATGCCCTTAAGTACGGGTTTTTAAGCATCAAATCAGGTAATAGTAATAATGCGGTTTGTACCGGTTCTGAAAGGTCTTCTACCTGGATGATAGCCGATAAGTTTAATAACGAAGTTGTTAATCTGCAAAACCTTGAAGAGCAACCTATATTAGCATTTAAAAAAGACTTTTTACGCTGGATGCTGTCAGACGGTGCCGGTGCCTTTTTGCTGGAAAACCAGCCAAGGGGCGAAATGTCTTTGAAAATTGAGTGGATGGAGTCTTACTCTTATGCGCACGAACTTGAGGCATGTATGTATGCCGGTGGCGATAAGCTTGAAGACGGAAGCATAAGGCCATGGCAGGATTATCCTGTAGAGGAGTGGCTAAAGCAGTCTGTGTTTTCTGTAAAACAGGATGTAAAACTGCTTGATAAATTTGTAATGGAAAAAGGTTCGCTAAGCACCAAGCATGCGCTTGACAAGCACGGCGTATCTTCTGATGATATAGATTACCTGCTGCCGCATGTATCTTCGCACTTTTTTGCAAAGAAATTATATGAAGAGCTTGCAGGCCGTGGTATAATAGTACCCGAAGAGAAATGGTTCATCAACCTTAGCAGGGTAGGTAACGTAGGTTCGGCCTCTATTTACCTTATGGTAGAAGAAATCCTTAATTCGGGCAAACTGAAAAAAGGTGAAAAGCTTCTGCTTGTAGTGCCCGAAAGTGGCAGGTTTACCTATTCTGTGGCTTATTTAACCGTGTGCTAATGGAACCGCTTACCGATAAAAGTTTTGTAGAAGGGCTTATACCGCAAAAAGCGCCATTTGTAATGGTGGATAAGCTTATTCATTTTTCTGAAGAAAAGCTGGTTGCGGGCTTTAACGTACCCGAAGGAAATATATTTGTAGAAAATGGTAAATTTACCGAACCGGGACTTATAGAGCACATGGCACAGTCTGTGGCTTTGTATACCGGTTATCAGTTTTATTTAAAGAAAGAACCGGCACCTACAGGCTACATAGGTTCTATTAAATATGTAAATGTTAATGCGCTTCCGGTTTTAGGGAGCGAGCTGGTTACCGAAGTTTCGGTTTTACAGGAATTTATGGGGATAACCCTTGTAGATATTGTTACTAAATGCAATGATGTAGAAATTGCAGCAAGCCAGATGAAAACAGTTTTGGCCAAATAACGCCTATGATTGAAGATATAGATATACGACTTTACCTGCCGCACAAAGAGCCAATGCTCATGGTAGACAGAATAGTGAACATGGACGACGAAAGCGTGGAAACTGTTTTTGCGGTTAAAGAAGACAATATATTTATAGATAACGGCAGCCTTTGCGAAGCCGGCCTTATAGAAAACGCTGCGCAAACATGTTCGGCAATAGTAGCCAGAACCTGCTTTATAGATGAAGATAACAAACATAAACCCGAAGCTAATGTTATAGGGTTTATAAGTTCTATAAAAACCATAAAAATACATGGCGTTCCCCAAATAGGGAACACTCTTGTAACAAGGGCCCAGCTGGTGTCTCAGTTTGATACCGGCGCCTTTATAACCTGTATGATGAGCTGTAAAAGCTATTGTAACGGAGAACTGCTTTTAGAGGGAGAGATAAATTTATTTATTCAGGAGCAATGAAAGAAAGCGAAGTGCCACAGGACAGAAGTAATATAGAAACCACTAACATGCGCGAACTGTGCTATGCCACAGATGATAAAGGAAACTATACCACTGCACTAAGCAGTGGCTGGGAACCAAAAACCATAGCGCTGAGCAATTCTATAGAAGATATAAAAGAACGTACCGAGGCTGCAAGGCTGCAGGTAATAAATAATGAAGTAAGTCCCATAGCGTATTTTATGGAGCTTAATAAAATGGACGTGGGCATACTGGCAGGTTATGTGGGTATGTGGAAATGGCGTATAAAAAGGCATTTTAAACCTGCGGTTTTTGCAGGGCTAAACGATAAAGTGTTACAAAAATATGCCGATGCTTTTTTAATAACCACCGAACAACTTAAAAATTTTAAGGGCTGATATAATGACGACTGATTTTAAGCATCACCAGGCAGCACATTGCGAAAATGGTGTTGCGTCTAACCTGTTAAGGCATAATGGGCTCAACCTAAGTGAGCCAATGGTTTTTGGCATAGGCTCCGGGCTTTTCTTTGTATACTTACCATTTTTAAAAGTAAACCATGCTCCCGCTATTAGTTACCGCCCGTTACCGGGTTCTATTTTTGGTAAGGCGGCAAAAAGGCTGGGAATAAAAATAAAAAGACAAAAATTTTCGGGTCCTGCTGCTGCCGAAAAGGCACTTCAGGAAAACCTTAAAAACAACATACCATCGGGCCTGCAGGTAGGGGTGTATAACCTTACATATTTTCCGGATGATTACCGTTTTCATTTTAACGCCCATAACCTTGTGGTTTACGGGCAAGAAGGCGATAATTACCTTGTAAGCGACCCTGTGATGGAAACCGTTACCTCGCTTACCACACAAGAACTTGAAAGGGTACGTTTTGCCAAAGGTGCTTTTGCGCCACGCGGACAAATATATTACCCGATTCATATACCTGAAAACCCCGATTTAAAAAAAGCAATTGTTACCGCCATAAAGGCTACATGCCGTGATATGACTGCTCCTGTACCTATTGTGGGGGTAAACGGTATTCGATTTGTAGCCAAACAGATAAGGAAATGGCACATAAAGCACGGGGTGAAAAAAGCCAACCATTACCTGGCTCAGGTGGTGCGTATGCAGGAAGAGATAGGTACCGGTGGCGGAGGTTTCCGTTTTATATATGCTGCCTTTTTACAGGAAGCGTCGGTAGTACTGGATAATGTAGTACTTAAAGAACTGTCGTATGAAATGACGGCAATAGGCGACAAATGGCGTGACTTTGCAGTAGAAGCAGCAAGGGTATACAAAAACAGGAGCTCTAAGCCCGATGTGTATAACATGCTGGCTGATATGCTTACTGAGATTGCCGATAAAGAAGAAGTCTTTTTTAAGAAATTGCGCAAAGCAATATAATATTGTAAAATGAACAACCCTATAATAGAAATACACTCACTTTCTAAAAAGTATAAGGGCGCCGATTTTTTTTCGGTGAACAACCTGTCTTTAGAAGTTGCCAGGGGAGAGGTGTTTGGTTTGCTTGGGCCTAATGGTGCCGGTAAAACCACGCTTATTTCTATGTTGTGCGGCCTTATAAAGCCTACTGCGGGGAGTTTTAGCATAGAAGGGTACAACTATAAAGAAAATAGCACCGCTATAAAGAAAATTATAGGCGTAGTGCCCCAGGAATATGCACTGTATCCTACATTAACTGCCCGTGAAAACCTTGTTTACTTTGGCAGTATGTACGGTATAAAAGGTGCTGAACTGAAACAAAAGATAAACGATTCGTTAGATTATCTGGGGCTTTTAAAGTTTGCTGATAAACCTATCGAAACCTTTTCGGGGGGGATGAAGCGCAGGGTAAACCTTATTGCCGGCTTGCTGCATAACCCTAAAGTTTTATTTTTGGATGAACCTACCGTGGGTGTAGATGTACATTCTAAGAACGTAATAATAGAATACCTTAAGGAAGTAAACGCTAAGGGTACTACTATAATATACACTTCGCACCATCTTGCAGAGGCTCAGGATCTTTGTAGCCATATCGCCATTATAGATGAAGGTGTGGTAATTACCCAGGGTACGCCTTCGGGTATTATAGGTGCTACACAAGGTGCAGATACGTTAGAAGACGTATTTTTAACATTAACCGGTAAAGAGTTGCGCGATGTATAAACTGCTGATGTCTGTAAATAAAGAGATATTGCTGCTTAGGCGCGACCTTGGTGGGCTTATAATACTATTTATAATGCCACTTGTACTGGTTATTACCATAACATTGATACAGGACAGCACTTTTAAGACGGCAACTGAAACCAAGATACCCATATTGCTGGTAGATAATGACAAGGGCGAAATATCGGGTACGGTATTAAAAAGCTTGGGCGAAAGCGGTTCGTTTAAGGTGATTACCCAGTTTGGCGGAAAGCCGCTGAATGAAGAGGTAGCCAGGGACAAGGTTTTTGATGGCGAATACCAAATGGCTATCATAATCCCGGCCGATTTAAGTGCGGGGCTTAAGGCAAAGGTAGATGAAAACGTAAACAGTATCCTCGAAGGTTTTAGCGCTACAGACAGCGTTGCAGCCAAACCTGAGGTAATCATAGATACAGCGCCTAAGGAGGTTCGCCTGTATTTTGACCCTGCATCGCAAACTGCTTTTAAAAACGCTGTAAAGAGCACCATAGATAAGATGATATCTCAGATTGAGACAAAATCTATTTATACGGCCTTTACAGAGCAGATGGGAGAAGAAACAACGGCAGCCTTTAAACAGGAAAGTTACATCAGCTTTAAGGAGATAGTACCCATGTTTGAAAACAAAGCCATGGTACCAAACTCCACACAGCACAATGTGCCTGCATGGACACTTTTTGCCATGTTCTTTATTGTTGTGCCGTTGTCTATAAACATTGTAAAGGAAAAGAACCAGGGTACACAGGTAAGGCTGCGTACAAACCCGGTATCGTATTTTACGGTAATCGCCGGTAAAACCGTTACCTATCTTATAATATGTATGCTCCAGTTTTTCCTTATGGTGGCTGTAGGCATTTATTTATTCCCGCATATAGGGCTACCTCCTTTAGATCTTAATGGGGCATTCCTGTTAATGAGCGTAGTGGCACTGTTTAGCGGCTTTGCTGCTGTGGGCTTTGGTATACTGCTGGGTACGTTTGCAAAAACCCAGGAGCAGTCGGCGCCTTTCGGGGCTACATCAGTAGTAATACTTGCTGCAATGGGTGGCGTATGGGTACCGGTTTTTGCCATGCCTAAAATAATGCAGTACATTGCAAAAGCATCGCCTATGAACTGGGGCTTAGAAGCTTTTTACGATGTGCTTTTAAGAAATAATACACTGGCAGGTATACTGCCGCAAATAGCATTGTTGTTCCTGTTTTTTGTGGCAATGGTGGCTATATCAATAGTTTATGATGAAAAGAAAAGAGCAGTATAAGGAAGCAGAGCAACTTAAGGTTACACAAAAAATAAGGGTGCGTTTTAATGAAACCGATCCTTTAGGTATTGTATGGCATGGCTACTACATCACTTATTTTGAAGACGGTAGGGAGGCTTTCGGGCGCGAGCACGGTATTAGTTACCTTGATGTGCACAGCCACAACTATACCACCCCGATTGTAAAATCGAGTTGCGAACACAAACTGCCTTTGCGCTACGGCGATGTGGCTACCATAGAAACTACTATTGTAGATACTCCCGCAGCCAAAATAATATTCAGGTACAAAATATTTGATGCCGATAATAACCTGGCCTGTACCGGCGAAACTGTACAGGTATTTGTAAACCAGGAAGGAGTAATGGTACTTAACTATCCTGAGTTTTTTGATGCATGGCGAACCAAAGTAGGCCTTAAGTAATGAACAGGCGAAATGTATATATAGCACATACAAGCTGCATAACTCCCCTTGGATTTACTGTAGAGAGTAATGTGCAGGCAATAGAAAACGGTACTACCGGTATTAGCCATTGGGAAGACGATGCGCTTTTGCCCGAGCCTTTTTTTGCCGCCCGAATAAATGATAATACCCTTGATGGGGCATTTGCACAAATAAGCACTGCTACATACTCAAGGCTTGAAAAGATGATGATTTTGGCACTACAGTCTGTTGTTAGCGCAGCAGGTGTGGCTTTAGGCCAAAAAACGGGATTGATACTTTCTACCACAAAAGGTAATATTACAGCCCTTAATGGTAGTGACAGACTGGCTGGCGGGGTATACCTGCAGGGATTGGCTAAAAACGTAGCCGGATTTTTCGGGTTTACGGCACAGCCGGTTGTAATATCTAATGCCTGTGTATCGGGTATTATGGCGGTGTCTGTAGCCAAAAGGCTTATACAGGCAGGAATGTATGATAATGTTTTTGTGGTAAGTGGCGATGAGGTTTCTAAGTTTGTGCTTTCGGGTTTTAACTCGTTTAAAGCAATGAGTCCGCAGCCCTGCAAACCTTATTCAGCTAACCGCGAAGGAGTGTCTTTAGGAGAAGCTGCCGCAGCGGTACTCGTTACAATAAATAGTGAAAACGCAAAAGCAATAGTAGCCGGAGACGGATCTATAAACGATGCTAACCATATATCAGGGCCATCGCGTACCGGCGAAGGACTTGTAAGAAGTATAGAAAGTGCGCTTAATGAAGCCGGTGTAGAAGCCAATGCTATAGACTATGTTTCGGCGCATGGCACTGCTACGCCCTTTAACGATGAAATGGAAGCGATAGCTTTAAACAGGCTTGAGCTAAACAATGTTCCAGTAAATAGCTTTAAAGGATATTACGGGCATACACTTGGTGCATCGGGGTTGCTGGAAACGGTAATAGGGCTGGAAACTATGGAACAGGGGAGGCTTTTTGCATCACTGGGGTATGATGAGCCGGGAGTGTCGCAACCCATAAATGTGATAGCTGAAAATAAGGACAGCGAAATAAATTACTGGCTTAAAACGGCTTCCGGTTTTGGAGGGTGTAATACGGCAGTGGTATTTAAAAACGTAAATTAATGGCAGATAAATTTTACATATCGGGGTACTGTACTATAAGCAATAACCGTATTGTACTAAATGGGGAAGAGTATTTTTCTGCTCCCGATGCCGCGTTTACTGATTTTGCCAAACAGGCATATAAGCATGCTGAGACTGATTATGCTAAGTTTTTTAAAATGGATAACCTTAGCAAGTTGTCTTTCCTGGCTTCGGATTTATTGCTGAATAATGGAGCCGATAACAGTAATACGGCACTGTTGTTTGCTAATGCATCATCAAGCCTTGATACTGACGTAAAATACAATGAATCGATTATAGATGCCGAAAATTATTTCCCCAGCCCTGCGGTGTTTGTGTACACGTTGCCAAATATCTGCATGGGGGAGATAAGCATAAGGCATAAACTGTTTACAGAGAATAGTTTTTTTGTTTTTGAAGGGTTCAATTCTGATTTTTTTGTTAATTATGCAACTTCATTATTAGAAACCGCCAAAGCAGATAAAGTCCTTTGTGGATGGGTAGAGTACTTTAAAGACGATTATAAAGCCTTTATGTACCTGGTATCTAAGGAAGGAACCACCGAACATACAGAAAACAATATACAAACATTATATCTTAGTTAATATGGAAGCATTAAAGCAAGAACTTAAAGAGAAGATTATCAATATTCTTAATTTAGAAGATGTTGCAGTAGAGGATGTTAATGATAGCGATCCGCTTTTTGGCGATGGCCTTGGGCTTGATTCTATTGATGCTCTGGAGCTTATAGTAATGCTTGATAAAGATTACGGTATTAAATTATCTGACCCTAAAGAAGGAAAAGCCATATTTGAATCTATAAATACTATGGCTCAGTATATTTCTGAAAAAAGGACAAAATAATGAGTAAAGGAATTGCCATAACCGGTATGGGTATAGTGTCTTCGATAGGATTAACTGTCGAAGAAAATTTTGATGCCCTTATTAATGGCAAAACGGGTATATCGGCTATAGACAATATAGACACAGCCCACAAAAATGATTTAAAAGTAGGCGAAATTAAAAAGACGAACCAGGAACTGGCACAGCTGCTGGGTTTGCCTGCCGATAATAATTTTTCGCGTACTGCCATGCTTGGGGCTATTGCAGCAAAACAGGCGGTGGCAAATGCCGGCATAATCGATATTAACGAATATAACACCGGCCTTATATCGTCTACCAGCGTAGGGGGTATGGACATGACCGAACGTTTTTTTTATGACTATTTTGAGTCGGAAGAAAACAGGCGTTATATAGAATCGCACGATGCCGGTGATGTAACCCATAAAATAGCCAACGAACTTGGGTTGAAGGGTTTTGTTACCACAATAAGTACGGCCTGCTCGTCTGCGGCTAATGCTATTATGCTTGGAGCAAGGCTTATAAAGTCGGGTAAACTGGATAGGGTAATTGTAGGCGGAACCGATGCGCTTTCTAAATTTACCATCAACGGTTTTAAAACCCTGATGATATATTCTGATACGTACAATACCCCGTTTGATAACGACCGAAAAGGCCTGAACCTTGGTGAGGCTGCGGCATTTTTGGTTTTAGAATCAGAAGAAGCGGTAAAAAAGAGCAATAAAAAAGTGCTTGCTTACCTTTCGGGTTACGGCAATGCAAATGATGCTTACCATCAAACGGCTTCATCTGAAAACGGAGACGGAGCATTCCTGTCTATGGAAAAAGCGTTTAAAGTATCGGGGCTTGTGCCTGCCGATATTGATTATATTAATGCCCATGGTACCGCTACACCGAATAACGACCTTTCGGAAGGGCGTGCCATCATCAGGGCATTTGGTACAGAAGTGCCTGATTTTAGTTCTACAAAACCTTTTACGGGACACACGCTTGCTGCTGCCGCCGCTATAGAGGCAGTGTACAGTGTATTGGCACTACAAAACAACCTTGTGTATCCCAACCTGAATTTTAAAACCAAAATGGAAGAGTTTAACCTTGTTCCGCAAACGGTTTTAAAAGAAAAAGAAATAAACCATGTGCTGTCTAACTCTTTTGGGTTTGGCGGTAACTGTTCAACCCTGCTGTTTTCTAAAAGCTAATGAAAAAGTGTTATATAAACGGTGCAGGATGTGTTTCTGCACAAAAAACATTAGATGTGGCTTTTCTGGAAGAAGTAGCCATTAATGAAGCTGATAATATACTTCCGCTTGCTGCCCCCGACTATAAAGAATATATAGCCCCGGCTGCCGGAAGGCGTATGGCAAAGGGGGTGAAGAATGGCATAGCAGCTTCGGCCAGTGCTATAAAGGAAGCCGGCACGCAGAATTTTGATGCTATTGTTACCGGTACCGGTATGGGGTGTAATGTAGACTCTGAAAAGTTTTTAACAGCACTTTTAGACAACCAGGAACAGTTTTTAACACCTACCTCGTTTATACAGTCTACCCATAACACTGTGGGTGCACAAATAGCTTTGGGTTTACAATGCAAAGCCTATAATTTTACCTACGTAAACGGTGCTGTATCTTTTGAATCGGCGCTGATTGATGCGCAGATGCAGCTACAGGAAGATGATGCCCACAGCATCCTTGTTGGGGGTATAGAAGAAGCGGCTGAGTCTACCATGAAGTTCATGCAGCTTTCAGGAGCTATTAAAAGTAAAGATAACGGGCCTTACAGTGTACTGGAACCCAAAACAGGAGGTGCGGTATTTTCGGAAGGTGCGGCATTTTTTGTAATCGAAGATGAAAAAAAGCCGTCGGCTTATGCTGAGCTTAAGGATGTGTATACGTATAACATACTTTCTCAGGATGAGATTACTGCAAAAGTTGAAGCTTTTTTAGGCCGTAACAATATTGCATTGTCTGATGTAGATGCTATAGTGCTTGGTTATAACGGAGACGTGCAGTATGATGCCTATTATAATGTGCTTGTTCAAGGCATTTTTAAAGATACACCACAGGTATACTACAAACACCTTAGTGGCGAATATTATACGGCTTCGGCATTCGGAATGTGGGTTGCAGCAAATATTTTAAAGCTTCAGCAAATAAATCCGGTGCTTATGGTAAATGCTGTTTCACGTAGCCAGTATAAAAATATTTTGCTGTACAACCAGTACAGGGGAGGCGACCATAGTTTTATATTGTTATCTGCATGCTAACCCACCGGTTAAATATCCTTTTTTTTGTACTAAGTTTTAGTATGCTGGCTGTTTTGGCAGCGTCGAGTGTTGTATCGTGGTTTTGGTTATTGCTCCCTTGTTTTATTTGGCTTGTTATTGCGGTTGCCGGTTCAGGGCTTGTGCAAAGCGGTTACCACATAAAAACGCTCTACAAAAAAAAAGGTGCTACCGTAAAGGAAATCGCCATAACCTTTGACGATGGCCCTACACCTGAAACCGAAAAAGTACTCGAATTGCTTTCCCGTTACAATGCAAAAGCCACTTTTTTTTGTATTGGTTCACAAATAGAAAAGTACCCCGAGGTTTTACAAAAAACATTAAATGAAGGGCATACAGTAGGTAATCATACCTATAGCCATTCTACAAAGCTGAGTCTTTTTCCTGTTAATAAAACGGTTGAAGATATAACGCTTACTGATAGCTTTATTATTAAGTACAGCAATAAAAAACCGTTATTATTCCGACCTCCTTTTGGGGTTACAAGTCCGCGTATTGCCAAGGCGTTACGACTAACAGGGCACTACGTAATAGGGTGGAATGTTAGGTCGCTGGATGCAGTTACCGAAGATGAAACTAAAATATTTAACCGTATAAAGCGTGGTATTGCACCCGGCAGTATTATTTTACTGCACGATACTTCGCAGAAAACCGTAAATGTTTTGGAACAATTATTGTTACTTTTGCAGCAACAAGGCTACAAAGCAGTTACTGTTGATGCCTTATTAGATATACCGGCCTATGAAAAATAATATTTTTTACCTTTTGTTTTTTGTTACTATCCTGGCATTTGGGCAGGAGCAAAAGCTTAGTGCCGCTGAGGCTACAGCTTTTAAAAATGGTGTAAATGCTACTGCAAAAAGTACTAAAACGCTTAGTGCTGATTTTGTTCAGTATAAGCACATGGACTTTTTGTCTAAAGACATAGAAACCGAAGGGAAAATAAGCTTTAAGGCGCCATCTATGCTGCTGTGGCAGTATGTAAAGCCGTACCAATATAGCGTTGTTTTTAAAAACAATAAGATTTCTATAAACGATGCCGGCAAGAAAAACGCTATGGATACCAGCAACAGCAAAATGTTTGCAAAGCTTAATAAATTGATTGTGGGTAGTGTAAACGGCGATATGTTTGATGAAAACGAGTTTACAATCAGCTATTTTAAAAGTGGTGAGTTTGTCCTTACCAGGCTGGTGCCAAAGGATGCTGCCCTGAAAAAATATATTAAGGAGATGGATTTGTATTTTGATAAAAAGAACATGGTGTCTAAAGTGAAAATGACAGAACCGTCTGATGATTATACTACGATTGTATTTAAAAACAAAGTTGTTAATGCGCCAATATCCGATTCTGTTTTTAATAATTAGCAGCTGCTTACTGTTTTCTTCCTGTGCCGTTAAAACGGTAGACGGGCTTGCTAAAACCGAAAAAGCTTCGGAGCATTTTCATGCACCTTACTTTTCTGATTCTAATAAGGATTATATCTATAAAGCCAGCATAGCGGTTTATGGCCGTGATTTTGGTGGGATATTTATTGCTAAAAAAGTAAATGATACCTTATACAGGGCGGCATTTACTACGGAATTTGGGAATAAGCTTTTTGATTTTGAAATTACCGATGACAGCTTTAAGGTTAAATACATTCTGGATGAGCTGAACAAGAAAATAGTGGTAAATACCTTAAAGCGTGATTTTATGTTGTTGTTAAAGCAACAGCATGAGGTAGTTGCCGGATACGAAGATGATAAAAATTCCGTTTTAAAATGTAAAGACGGAAAACGTTATAATTATTTGTTCACAGATAAAGCGACTGGGCAGCTTCAGAAGCTGGTTAATGCAACAAAGAGTAAAGAAAAAACAATAATAACGTATACAGCAAAAAATGATATATTAGCGCAGAATATTGTTATCGATCATAAAAACTTACAGCTTAGGATTGAATTAAACTATATAGAGTAAAACAACTAATCAAATCATTTTGCTATGAAAAAAAGCGTATTACTTGCATTGCTAATGCTTACTGCATTTTGTGCCAAGGCTCAGGTAACGGTTAAGCCCGGTATAAGGGCAGGGGCAAACTTCGCATCATTTACCGGAGGTAATTTTGACACAAAAACCGATTTTTATCTGGGTACATTTGCTGCTGTAAAACTTACAAGGTTTTATACCCTGCAGCCTGAGGTTACGTATTCTCGTCAGGGTGCAGAAGCTACAATTTATTATCAGGATTACAATACTGGTAACTACATGTATGAAAAGGCTGATATAGACATGCAGTATCTATCTTTAGCTCTTATTAATAAATTTACGCTTACTAACAGCGTAAATCTGCATGTGGGGCCTACATTAGATTTTATTGTAAATCGTTCGCCTTTTGCTGATACCGATGCCGATGTAGGTATTACAGCCGGTGCAGGATATACACTACCGTTTGGCCTTACTATAGAAGCCCGCGTAAAAAAAGGATTTGTTAGTGTGCTAAACGACTATGATTATAGTTATGACGGCAATGATAGCTATGAATATGGCAGTATGACTAATATTGTATATACCTTGGGTGTTTCTTACAGCTTTAAGGTAACCGGAGCTACTAAATAATTAGATATAGTAAACAAACCCGCCGGATTAACTATTTGGCGGGAATTTGTTTTTTAATAAATACAAACGACCATGCTTTTAAAAGATTTCTATAAAATTAACGCGCTAACCAACACCGATGGAGACAAATATGTTGCTAACATAAACATAAATAAAGACCACGATGTTTTTAAGGGGCACTTTCCCGGAAATCCGGTAACTCCCGGGGTATGTATGCTGCAAATAATAAAAGAAATCACTACGCAGGTTGTGGGTAAAGAACTTACTATGATAAGTGCTTCAAACATTAAGTTTATGGCGCTTATTAATCCGGAGGTTAACCCTGATTTGAGACTTGAGCTTGAAATAGCCCAAACTGAAGACAATAAGGTGAAGGTTAAGAACACAACACTGTTTGATGAAACGGTAGCGTTAAAATTATCTTGTATTTACAGTAAAAATTAGATTTTAGTTTTTGTAAGCTGTAACTTTAGTTAATAAATTAAATAATGTTGCTATGAAAACACTTGCTGCTATTTTTTCGTTAATTGTTTTAACAGTTGCTAATGACTTAGCCACGTTAAGACAAAAATTTATCAGTGCGCCTGAATCTGCTAAAGTTACCGAAGAATTGTATAGCCTTGTAGAAAAGGTGTCTGACGACAGTTCGGATAATACTGTTGTGGCCTATAAAGCTGCTGCACTGACCCTAAGAGCCAAACACGAAAAAGGCCTGATGAATAAAAAGAACCTTTTTAAGCAAGGAGCTACGCTGCTTGAAGAAGTTTTAAAGCGTGATGCTGATAATTATGAGGCTCATGTATTACGACTTAGTATACAGGAAAATGCACCTGCCATAACAGGCTATCATGGCCAGATAGAAAATGATAAAAAGTTTATTATCAAATACTATAGTAGTCAGAAAGCCGACCTGAAAGCGTTTACACAGGGTTTTGTAAAAATTTCTAAATCTTTTACTAAAGAAGAGAAAGCTTCTTTTTAGTAGTGTTAAAAACACTTACAATTTTCTGTTTGTGTACAGTTTTGGTACAAAGATTAAAAAAAGTATCTTTGGCAAAATTTCAACCACGATTTTGTAAATGAGCAACCCTCCGCAGCATAATACTACTATTAGCCGGTTAAATTACTGTGTTATAATACCTACGTATAATAACAGCAAAACCCTGAAAAGGGTTATTGATGGTGTGCTTTTTTATACCTCTGATTTAATCATAGTTAATGATGGTGCTACAGATAGTACTCCGCAAATACTGGAGCAATACAGCGGGGTAGAGGTTGTTGGTTTTGAGAAAAACAGGGGTAAAGGAGCTGCTTTGCGTGCGGGCTTTATCGCGGCACGGAATAAAGGGTATGACTATGCCATTACCATAGATTCAGATGGTCAGCATTTTCCGGATGATATGTTTGTTTTTTTACAGGAAATTGAAGCTAATGGCGATGCTTTGCTTATAGGGAGCCGTAATATGGGGCAGGAAGGTGTGCCAAAAAAAAGCAGCTTTGGGAACAAGTTTTCTAACTTCTGGTTTTGGTTTGAAACCAGTATAAAGCTGGAAGATACACAGTCTGGTTACAGGTTGTATCCCATAAAAAGTATCCCGAAAAAATATTTTACTACAAAATTCGAATTTGAAATAGAGGTTATCGTCCGTTCTGCCTGGAAGGGTATACCTGTAAAAAACGTTCCGGTAAAGGTATTGTACGACCCTACAGAGCGCGTTTCGCATTTCAGGCCGTTCACTGATTTTTCGCGTATAAGTGTTTTAAACACGGTTTTGGTTACCATAAGCCTGTTATACATTAAGCCGCGAAACTTTATCTACAGCTTTAAAAAAAAAAGCGTTAAGCGATTTTTAATTGAAAATGTACTGCATAACGACGACAGTCCGCAAAAAAAAGCATTGTCTATAGCGCTTGGAGTGTTTATAGGCATAGCTCCGTTGTGGGGTTTTCAAACGGTTACCGTGCTTTTTCTGGCGTATCTTTTAAGGCTTAATAAGTTGATAGCCTTTGCTTTCAGTAATGTAAGCATACCGCCGTTTATCCCTTTTATAATACTGGCATCTCTTAAGGTAGGTAATTTACTAGTACCCGGAAACGACATTTTACCCACCGAAATGTCTTTTAAAGCCATTAATCAAAATTTAGTGCAGTATCTTGCAGGCAGTATAGTGCTTGCGCTGTTAATGGCGGTAGTTGCCGGTACCGGCGCTTACTTTATATTATTAGCTGCCGGCAAAAATAAAGTCCACAAAAATGCATAAGTTTTTTATAGCCATACACTTTTTTGTAAACAGAAACCGTGCTTTGTCTGTAGCTATGGCTTTGGCCATATTGGTTTTCTTTGGTTTTTTTGCTTCGAAAATATCTTTTGAGGAAGACATTACCAGGCTTATACCAAAAAGCGAACGATCAGACGAGGCAACAAAAGTATTGCGCCAGCTGAACTTTGCCGATAAAATAACGGTAATAATAAGTGCCAAAAAAGGTGTAGACCCGCAGGAGCTTACTGCTGTAGCCAATGCTTTTAACGATAGCCTGCAAAACAGTTGTAGCAAATACATTAACGGTTTACAAGGCAAGGTAGATGATGAAGCCATACAGGAAACCTTTGACTTTGTGTATAACAATGCACCACTTTTTTTAGATGAAGCTGATTATAAACAAATTGAAAATAAATTAAGTAACGATAGTATAGCCGGGGTTGTAAACAGCAATTACAGGTCTATTATTTCGCCATCGGGGCTGGTTACAAAGAACTTTATTTTAAAAGACCCGTTGGGCATTTCGTTTATTGGCCTAAAAAAGCTGCAACAGCTGGGTATGGGCGACGATTTTGGCCTTCAGGATGGCTATGTAATTACAAAAGACAAACAGAAGTTGTTGTTATTCATTAGTCCGAAACTTCCGGGTAACGAAACCGAGAAGAATACCCTTTTTGTAGATAAGCTCGATTCTATAAAGGCTAGTCTTAATGCTGAGTTTAAAAACAAGGCAACCGTAGAGTATTTCGGTGCTACAAACATAGCAGTAGCCAATGCCAAGCAAATAAAGCAGGATGTGCGACTAACCACAATTGTGGCACTTACACTGCTTATGCTTATACTTATCGTGTATTACAGGAAGTTCTTAATACCGTTTATTATCTTAATCCCTACGGTATTTGGGGTGTTGTTTGCGGTAGGGTTGCTTTATGTTTTACGAGGGACTATATCGGCCATATCATTAAGTATCGGTTCTATTCTGCTGGGTGTTACTATAGACTACGCCCTACACATACTTACGCACTACAAGCACAATAGCGACATAAAGGTACTGTACCGTGATATAGCCAAGCCGGTTATTATGAGTAGCTCTACTACAGCACTTGCGTTTTTATGCCTGTTGTTTGTAAACTCAGGAGCGCTACAGGATCTTGGTATTTTTGCCGCGACCAGTGTAATGATCAGTGCTGTATTTTCATTGCTAATTATCCCGCATTTATATAAACCGAATCTTGAGGCTATAGGCGGCATAGCACCTACAACGCACAAAACCACCATACTGGATCGTATGGCGGGTTTTTCATTCCATAATAGTAAGTTGCTCATAGTAGGCAGCGTAATAATTATTATAGCCAGCTTCTTTACGGTTAATAAAGTAGTTTACGATAAGGATATATCGCAGCTTAACTTTGTGCCCGATGATATAAAAGCGGCAGAAAAGAAACTTGAAAGTGCCACAAGCCTTACCTCAAAATCCTTGTACGTAGCGGCCTATGGAAATTCGGCGGAAGAGGTACTGAAAAACAATACGCTGTTGAGCCAAAAGCTTGGTGCTTATAAAGACGGTAACAACCTTTTGAGTTATAATTCTATTGGTAGTATAGTGTTGCCTGTCGAGGTGCAACAGCAAAAAATAGACCGCTGGAACAAATTCTGGACGCCGCAACGAAAAGCAAATCTAAAAGCCGCACTGATAGCAGAGGGTGCTAAGCTGGGCTTTAAGCCTACAACCTATGGGCAGTTTTTTGAAATGCTGGATAAAGAATATAAAACTATCAGCCTTAAACAATATCTTAGCCTGAAGGCGTTGCCGTTAAATGAATTTGTGGCGGAAAAGGAAGGATTTTTTACCATAGCCACAGTTGTAAAAGTGAGTAAAGAACAGCGCGATGCCATGGCGGCTAATCTTGAGAAGGAACCCAAGATAATGGTAATAGACCGCCAGCAAATGAACGAAACATTTTTAGGTGGCCTTAAAGACGATTTTTCGTCGCTTATAAACTATTCGGTGGTAGCTATGGTTATTATCCTCTTCTTCTTTTTCAGGAGGATAGAATTAGTAATTATAAGCTGTATTCCTATATTCATTACCGGGTTTGTAACTACGGGTATTATGGGAATGTTTGATATAAGGCTGAATATATTCAGTACCATAGTATGTACACTGGTGTTTGGGCATGGAGTAGATTTTAGTATTTTCATGACCAGTGCGCTACAAAAAGAATATACCACAGGCCGTAACGAAATGGCTACTTATCGTACCTCTATATTACTTGCGGTGCTTACAACGGTGTTAGGTATCGGGGCATTGGTCTTTGCCGGGCACCCTGCTTTAAAATCGATATCATCAGTATCGCTTATCGGGGTGTTTGCTGCACTTATAATTACATTTATATTTTATCCAATATTATTCAGGTTCTTCTTTACACAAAGGGTAAAAAGTGGCCGTGCACCGTTTGAGATGCGCACGCTGGTTCATTCGTCACTATGTTTTATTTATTATGGACTGGGCGGTTTCCTGCTTTCGATTACAAGTTTTGTACTCGTGGCGATATTCCCGGCTAAGAAACAGGCCAAGGTAAAAGTGTTCAGGTACATACTTTCTAAGTTTATGAAATCAGTGCTTTACCTAAATCCGTTTGTAAAGAAAACAGTACTTAACCCGCACCACGAAGATTTTAATAAACCGGCGGTTATTATAGCTAACCACACCTCGTTTTTAGATATACTGGCAGTAGGTATGCTAAGCCCTAAGATAATTTATCTGGTAAGCGACTGGGTGTACAACTCGCCTGTATTTGGTATCGGTGTGCGCCTTGCTGGCTTCTATCCGGTTTCAAAAGGACTTGAAGGTGGGGTAGAGCATCTTCGTAAGAAAGTAGAGGAAGGATACTCCCTGGCTATCTTCCCTGAGGGTACGCGTAGTAAGACGAATCATATAAACCGTTTCCATAAAGGTACCTTTTATCTGGCAGAGCATTTTAACCTGGATATTGTTCCGGTACTTATACATGGTAACAGCGAGGTGCTGCCAAAGGGCGATTTTATTATAAACGACGGTAGCATAACGCTTAAAATACTAGACAGGATTACGCCAACAGATGCCGCTTACGGTACGGGTTACAGTGAACGTACAAAAAAGGTGGCAGCTTACTTCAGGAGTGAGTTTGCGCACCTGCGTACCGAAATAGAAGGTGCTGATTATTTTAAGAATAAAATAATGCACAGCCTGGCCTATAAGGAGTACGATATAGTTCTGGAAGTAAAAAAACATCTTAACAGCTGTTTAAGTGTTTATCATGATATTAATAACTATATTGGCACTACCGCCAGTGTACTTTTGTTAACCGAAGATCATGGCGAAACGGCGGTATTGCTTGCGTTGCAGCAATCGCAGCGAAAAATTGTGAACTACATTGCCGACGAAGAAAAAAGAGATATAGCCGGAACCAATTATATAAACAAAAACAGGGCTATAAAGTATCCTGATACTATAGATGAAGCTGTGGCTGCAGAGTATAGTGTAGTTATCGCAGATACATCTGAGGATATAATTAATGAGGGCATGCTGCAAAAAGCACAGCATGTAATTTTAGTGAAACAATTAGGTAACGCCGGTATTGCCGGTTTTGAAACCCTGGCACAAGGCGGTACTTTTGTAGTGTTAAAGAAGAAAGAGCAAAGTGAATAAAAAGTATGATGTTGTAATAGTGGGCAGCGGCCTGGGCGGTTTGGTATCGTCTATTATCCTTGCAAAAGAAGGCTACAGTGTTTGCGTGCTTGAAAAAAACAACCAGTTTGGCGGCAACCTGCAAACCTTTTCCCGCGAAAAAACTATTTTTGATACCGGTATCCACTATATTGGCGGGCTTGCCGAGGGGCAAAACCTGTACAATTATTTTAAATACATAGGCATCATGGACGACCTTAAACTCATGAAAATGGATGAGGACGCCTATGATGTAATTTCGTTTGGAGACGACGAAATAGAATATCCACATGCGCAGGGATACGAAAACTTTGTAAAACAGCTGGTAAAATATTTTCCGGAGGAGGAAGAAAACCTTAAGGAATATTGCCGTAAGCTTATAGATACCTGCAATGCCTTTCCGTTGTACAACCTAAAAAGGGAAAGCGACGGTTATGATTCGGCACTACTTTCAGAAAATGCCAAAGAATATTTTGACGGGCTTACCCAAAACCCGAAACTAAGGGCGGTACTTGCCGGCTCAAACTTTTTATATGCAGGTATAGAGGATAAATCGCCTTTTTACGTACATGCATTGTCTGTTAACTCTTATATGCAAAGTGCATGGCGTTGTATAAACGGTGGCAGTAATATTACCAAACAGCTTATAAAGCAACTAAAGAAATACGGTGGTGAAACCTATAAATACAAAGAGGTTGTAAGCTTTACCACAGAAGAAAACCGGATTGTATCCGCTAAAATAAAAACAGGCGAGGAGGTTTTTGGTGATATGTTCATTTCGAATATTGAACCTAAAACCACATTGAAAATGGTAGGCGAACACATGTTCAGGAAGTCGTTTTTTAATAGGGTACAAAACCTGGAGAATGTAGGTTCGGCATTTAGCCTTTACATACTTTTTAAACCGCAGTCTTTTAAATACATGAACTACAACTACTACCATTTTGATGATAGTTCACGCGTTTGGAAAACCATGGAGTGTACCCCTGAATCATGGCCCGAAGGTTACATGGCTTCTATGAACGTTACGTCTAAACAAGATGAATGGGCAGAGAGCATGACAGCCATAACCTTTATGGATTTTAACGATGTTAAGCGCTGGGAGCATACCCATAATACCACTGCTGAGAAATCGGATAGGGGAGAGGATTATGAAAAGTTTAAGCAGGAGAAAACCGAAAAATTCCTGCAAAAACTGGAGATGAAGTTTCCGGGTATACGCGATTGTATTAAATCGGTATATACGTCTACACCGCTTTCTTACAGGGATTATATAGGCGGGCAAAACGGTAATCTTTACGGCTACGTGAAGGATTCTAACAGCCCTATGAAAACCTACCTGGCTCCTAAAACCAAGCTGGATAACCTATACCTTACCGGGCAAAGCATTAACATGCACGGTGTACTTGGTGTAACTATTGGTGCGGTAGTAACCTGCTCTGAAATACTGGGCAAAGAATATCTTGTAAATAAAATAAACAACGAGCTTAACCTAAAATGATTAAACGGATTTTGTATATACTGATAGTGCCATTGCTGCTGATGCAGCTGGTTTCTTGCGGTACATACAATTCTGTGCACAACAGGCCCAATATAGCCGAGTATAACCATGCGGTACCTGTACTTGTGAAGAAAGATGGCGTAACTACCTACGGCAATAATTTCTTGTTACAAAACAAATATGGCCTTTGGGAAATGTACGTGGAAGGCGATCCCCTGCAACAGGGGCTTATTACCGGTGCTTTATCTCAGGAGCTTATTGCACACCAGGAGGAGTATTTTTTGAACAAGATTAAAGAAATTATTCCATCTAAATTTAAGCAACAGCTTTTAAGGCAGTTTTTAAAGTGGTACAATCGTAAGGTATACCTAAATGTTAGCGAGGAATACAAGACTGAGATTTACGGCATGTCTCAGTACCTCTCTGACGATTATAATTATGTGGCGCCGCCTTATTTAAGAAGTTTGTACCTTCATGCTGCGCATGATATAGGCCACGCCCTTAACGACCTTGCGTTGGTAGGGTGTACTTCGTTTGCTGCGTGGGACGAGAATACATCCGATGGATCGTTGCTTATTGCCCGAAACCTGGATTTCTACGCCGGCGACGAGTTTGCCAAAAATAAGATAGTATCTTTTGTTAAGCCGGAAAAAGGACATCCTTTTATGTCGGTTACCTGGGGTGGGATGATAGGTGCCCTGTCGGGTATGAATGCAGAAGGGCTTACGGTAACACTAAACTCCGGTAAGTCAGACATTCCGTTAATAGCAAAAACGCCTATATCACTGCTGGCACGAGAAATATTACAGTATGCATCTACAATTGATGAGGCTGTAGCCATAGCAAAACAACGTGAAGTGTTTGTAAGCGAAAGCATAATGGTGGGCAGTGCCAAAGACCATAAAGCGGTACTGATTGAGGTTTCGCCAAAAAAGCTGGGTGTGTATGAAGTGCCAAACAGTTCGGAGTTAATTTGCTCTAACCATTTTCAGAGTGATACCTATAAGGATGATGACAATAACAATTACGCCATTGTAAACAGCCACTCGCAATACCGATACGAGCGTATGCAGCAGCTTTTACTGCAAAACGGGAAAATAGATCCGGTGAAGGCAGCGGCTATAATGAGAAATACCGGTGGCTTAAATAACCTGTCTCTGGGCTACGGAAATGAAAAAGCCATAAACCAGTTGCTGGCGCACCACTCGGTTATTTTTAAGCCGGAACAAAAGCAGGTGTGGGTGTCGGCTAATCCGTACCAGCTTGGTGCTTATGTGGCTTACGACCTTGATGATGTGTTTAAGGGAGGCCATGTTACCGCTTCGGTAGCGGTAGATTCGCTTTTAATACCCGAAGATCCGTTTGTGCATTCGCAGGCATTTAAAGACTATGAAAAATACAGGGTACAGGACAGGCTTATGGATAAAGCCATTAGTAACCACGAGGTTTTAGGCCCCGGGTTTATTGAAGATTATCAACGGCTGAACCCTGACCTATGGTTTGTTTACTATAAAGCGGGTGTGTATTATTACAACCGCGGATGCTACGCAGCTGCAAAAGTGGAGTTTGAAAAAGCCCTAACCAAGGAAATTACTACACTTCCGGACAAAGAACAAACCGAGACCTACCTTAAAAAGACTAATAAGAAACTATAATCAATATGATTCCTTTAATAGAAACAGCACCCCAGGAGGAGATACAAGCTTTCCAGGAACAAAAACTGGCTGAAGCCCTTAGTTATGTTGCTGAAAACTCCCCTTTTTATAAAAGACTGTTTGAAAAAGAGGGGATAGATATTGCTACCATTAAAACAATAAACGACCTGCAAAAAATACCGGTTACTACTAAGGAACACTTACAAGAGTTTAATGATGATTTTTTATGTGTATCAAAATCGGCTATTGTAGACTATGCTACCACATCGGGTACATCGGGTAAGCCGGTTACCTTTGGTATTACCGATAAAGACCTTGACAGGCTGGCGTATAACGAAGCCATTTCATTTGCCTGTTCCGGGATAAAAGAAGGCGATGTAGTACAACTGATGACTACCATAGACAGGCGCTTTATGGCCGGACTGGCTTATTTCTTAGGTATCCGAAAGCTAAAGGCCGGTATTATAAGGGTAGGGGCAGGTGTGCCGGAGTTGCAATGGGATTCAATCTTAAAATACAAGCCTGCTTACCTTATTACCGTGCCTTCTTTTTTACTGAAGTTGATAGAGTATGCCGAAAGTCACGGAATAGATTATAATGCAAGCGGTATTAAGGGGGCTATATGTATAGGCGAACCATTGCGTACACAGGATTTTGAACCGAATATATTGGCAAAAAAAATTAACTCAAAGTGGGACATTAAGCTATACAGCACCTATGCGTCGACCGAGATGAGTACTGCCTTTGCAGAATGCGGGCATTTTAAAGGTGGGCACCATCACCCTGAACTGATAATAGCCGAGGTACTTGATGCCAATGATAAGCCCGTTGCTGACGGTGACAGCGGAGAACTCACAGTAACCACTCTGGGTATAGAAGGTATGCCGCTGGTGCGTTTTAAAACAGGAGACATAGTACAGCTACACCATGAGCCTTGTGGCTGCGGACGTACCACAATGCGTATAGGTCCGGTTATAGGGCGTAAGCAACAAATGATAAAATATAAGGGTACTACACTGTATCCGCCGGCAATGATAGATTTGCTACAATCATTTAGCGATATACAAAGCCACATTATAGAGATTTCTACAAACAGCCTTGGTACAGATGAAATATTGATTAAAGTTGCCGCTAATAACGCCACAGAAGAGCTTCTTACAGAGATTAAAGACCACTTTAGGGCAAAGCTAAGGGTAACGCCCAAAATTGTTTTTGTAAGCATACAGGAACTTCATGCGGTTATGTTTAACCCCATGAGCCGCAAACCGGTAAACTTTATAGATAACCGAATTTAGTTTTATAAATGTGTGTTTGTATCTCTTAGAAAATATAGACTCAGCCCTTTAAGTATTAAACTTTAAAGGGCTGAGTTTTTCTGAAACGTACTATTACTGTTATTATTACAAGAATCAGTACCCCATATTTTCCGTAATGTGGTAGAAGGTTTAGATAGTGCGTTATAAGATTTGAATTTCCGCTAATACGCTCAGTCATCCATGCTGAGGCTGCCATTAAAGCAAATACTGCACCCGTAATACGGATATATTTATAAACATTATACCTGCTCAATATAATTAGCCACGGAACAGTTATAACAATTACAATAAGCTGCATCAGCTCGATACCCAGGTTAAACCCTACGAGGCTTAGTAAAAGCGGTTTCCCTGTTAAATTGAATCCGGTTAAAATGGTTGCAAAAGCCAGGCCGTGAATTAATCCGAAGCTACCTGTTACAAGGCTTTCGCGGTGTGGAAACAAAGGCTTTATAGCATGCACTGCCGTAACCAGTATAGAAAAAGCAATAATAATTTCTATAGGACCCGAAGGCAGCTTTACCCACCCAAGTGTGGCCAGGGCAAGCGTTATGGAATGCCCTATGGTAAATGCAAACGTTATTGTAAGTATTTTTTTCAGGCTTTGTTTAAAGCCTTTGTTTTGTCCCCATTTTTTACCGACTATGGTAAGCGGTGCTGTAAGCAATAACACTAACAGGAATAAAAGATGGTCTGTACCTTCAGATATATGGTGCATGCCCAGTTTTATCATGGTCTTAAAGCCCTCTGTGTTACTACCTTCTTTAAGGCTAACTTCAAGAGGTCGCACTTTTCCTGTAGGTATATCGGTTTGTATAGAGCCTATCAGGTTTTCATCGGTTTGTGTTTTTTCGGCATCTTCATTATACACGCCGTTTTGCCAGTCCTGTTTAAGGAATACCAGTACTTTGTGGGTTACCACCTGGTGTACTATTGCGTTATATTTTAATGTAAAATTTCGAGTGTTAGTACCCTTTGGTGGTGTAAGTACAAACTGTACCGCTACTTCCTTATATTTCCCTACAAAAGCATCCGTACTTTCTCTGAAGGTAATATCGTTTATATGAACCCTCCACATCTTTTGCCAGGTTTGGGCAACAATGTGTTGGGCAAAGTATTCCTTTAAAAATGCTTTGTCATTAATTTTGCCGTGTTGAGGCATTATAGCGCTTTCAAGCTCTGAAACTGGCATTTTGGCTACGCCCATTATTTCGTTTCCAGCCACAGAAAGTTCTATAATGCTGTTTGGCATAGGGTGAGCCATAACTATGGTAGAGGCAAATATGAAAACTATAGTAAGAAATCTTTTCATGGTCTTAGCTTAAAAACGGTATTTAAATATAAAACGAGCGTTAAAGGGAGTCCCCGCAGTAAAATGTATTTCATCTACCGGTGCAGACTCGTTTGCTAATCTGCTTTCGGTAAGAAATTGGGTTTCTTTCCAGCGCACATTAAAAATGTTGTCGATGTTTACTCCTAATGAGCATTTCTTTATTTGGTAACTTAAAGACAAGTCGGTAACAGTATATCCTGTAGCCTTTACTGTATTTGTTTCATTTGCAGGACGATCGCCCAGATGCCTCGCCCTAAGGCTGCCGGAAAAGCCTTTGAGGTTTTTAATACTTAATCCTCCGGTTAATGTAAACACCGGTGCCAGCGGAATATAATCTGCGCCGTTCTCCTCATCTATAGATCGGGCATGCGTGTAAGTAGCATCGGTATTAAAAAATAACCAGTCGGTTATCTGGTATCTGGCTCCAATGTCAATGCCTTTCCGTGCTGTTTTACCACCGTGCTCCACTATAGCGGCATCGCCTACATATACAAACTCCTGCTCAAGATACAAATACCAGAGTGCGGCGTTTACAAACATCCTTGCAATAGGTTTCCATGTCATTCCTAAGTCGGTTCCGTAGGCAGCAGGGAGTATTTCTTTGCCCTGTTGTGCTACTACTGCGCGGGTATCATTGCTATGAAAACCTTTACCCATTTTTAAGAACAGGTTAAGGTTATGGTTTACTGTGTATAAAAAGTTGACCTTAGGGCTAACAATACCTTTAGATTGTGTATTGTTAACATATGTTGGTAACAGTTTATCTACATAATCAAATTTAAAATAATCTACCCTTAATCCCAAATTAATAAGTAATTGGTCTATCTTGTAATCAGCGCTGGTATAGGCAAAAAGGTTGTTTTGTGTAATATCTCCCAAGCTAAGGTGTTCAAGCACGGTATTTCTGTTTACAGTATGCGAGAGTTCAGTGCCATGAGTATTGTCATTACGAAAGCCCGCTCCGGTCTTATAACTAAAACTGTTGTTTACATTTTCGTTATATTCAGACTGTATACCATAAATAAGCCTTTTCTCTTTTTGCCGTATCTGGTCACCATTTATGGGATCTTCTAAGAAAAAGGTAAAATTAGAAAACAACTCGAAATCATAATGGCTTACGTACAATGAGTTTTTAATGTACGAATTTTCTGAAGTCTGGTTGCTGTGCTGAACATTAAAGTTAGAACGAGAGGTGTTTCCTCCTTCTGTGGGGTCTATAGCCCCATAAAATGAAATAAGCCCTTCGTTTACAGCTCTTTCCGGTATTTGGCCGCTGGCATCCCAAAGGCTTTTAAAATGCGATGCCGAAATACTGATTTTATCTTGAGTAGATAATGTAGCACTGTATTTACCAAAAAGGTTTATTCTCGAAAAATTTTGCGGTGCATCAAAATAGTTATCTGTCATAAGATATTCTCCTGTAAAATAAGCATTCTGATTTTTGGTATTCAGGAGATTAAACATACTTAATACCCTGAAGGTATTGTACTGCCCCATTTCAGCTGATGCGGAGCTATTGTTTAGTTTATCTTTTGTTTTAAATGCTACATACCCTGCGGTGGTAAGGTCTCCTTTTTCGGCAAAATAAGGGCCTTTATCAAAATCTATTTCTTCAATTGTCTCGGGTATCAGAAAGTGGAGGTCGGCATAGCCCTGCCCATGTGCGTGGGATACCATGTTTACAGGCATGCCGTCAACCGATATATTAATATCGGTACCATGATCAATATCAAAACCGCGCAGGAAAATTTGCTCGGCCTTACCACCTCCTGCATGCTGGCCTATAAACAACCCAGGAACTTTTCGCAATAGTTCCTGAGAGGAGGAAACGGGCTGTATTTCAAGGTCTATTTTAGAAAGCGTGTTTAATTGTTTTAGGCCTCCTGAAATAGAAACCTCTTCTAATTTAAATGTCTTACAAAATAGTATTATAATGGCAGGTGTATTGTTTTCAACCTTATGGTACAAAACCTCATATTCCGGGTAGGTTATTTTCAACGTGTCATTAACTATTGTATTTTCAAGGGTAAAGTTGCCTTCTTTGTCGCTGTGAGCGTGTGCACGATTTCGCAGGTTTTGTATCAGGACGTTTTCCAAGGGAGTACCGTTTTCATTAGTAAGGTTCCCTTTAAATACTTCCTGGGTGTAAGCGGGTGTTAAATAAGTAACAACTAATAATGTAAATAGATTTACAATTATTTTCATAGGGTAGAGTACTTAAAAAAAGGCCGGGCACCTGAAGCTTAGTTCCGATGCCCGGCAGTAGCAATAATAATAGCAATAAAAACTATTTACTTTATGAATTTGGCATTGTATATTTTGCCATTTTCAGATATTCTTAATACATAGGTGCCTTTTGCAAGTTGGCGTACATCAATTTCAATTTTAGATCCTGATGCTGTTTTGTTTAATATTTTCTTGCCTGAAATATCTATAACCGATACGCTGGCGTTTGTAACAGCACTTGGCATATCTACATAAAGCATATCAGTAGCCGGGTTAGGGTATAGCTTTAGTTGATTTTTACCAAGGGTATTTACACTTGCTGTAGACTCATCTATAGGGTCTCCGGTAAGGTCTACGCCATAATCGCTGTCATGGTCTCTCCATACCGAGTGGTAGTGTATCTGGTTTTGAACTACAACACCGTTTTGGCACGCAAATTCTATCCATACAGAAGGACCGTCTATACGTACATAATTAGAATTTGAAGCTAAAAATGTGCTGGCGCTCCCGGCAGTAGCACTTCCTGTAAATGCTATGTAAGTATCGTCAATTTCGTTAGTGTATTTTTCCATTATAACAGCAGCAGTGGCAGCATCCATATCGTTTACATACGTTTCTATGGCTGTAATTACAAGGTCTTTTTGAGTGTCTGTAAGGTTACTACACTTTACACCCTGCTTAGTAGTAGGGAAGGTATTAGTATTACCGTTGCTTTCGCCCGGGCTCATTAAACAGTCGCTAAAGGTTGTAGACAGTTTTGCCGTTGTAAACTCTGCTGAAGTAAGCGAAGCCAGCATATTTCGTAAGGCTGTCTTTTCATCTTCCATAGGTGCATAACTGGTGCCATTTAGGGTGAAAGTTGTAGGTTCAAGAGCCACAAAAAATGGTGTGGCACCTATTACATGCCCGTTATTAAAGGCAATATTGGCAGCATAGTGGTGTCCGCCAAACTGCAACATCCAGGCTCCTGTTTCAGACGGGGTATTTAAAAAAGCTATCCATCTCAGGTCAGAGCTATAGCCGCTGCCACCGCCATTGTCGCCCAGCCAGTCTTCGGCAAGCCTTATGCTTAAAAATTCATCATATCCATTATTGGTGCCCGACCCAAGTGCCAGTTGTATTACGCTTAATGCTGCTTCCAGCTGGGTATCGGTAAGGTTGCCAAACTGTATACCGTTACGGCAAGTAGAGCCACAAGGAAGGTTACTCCACTTACGGGCAAGGGTTGTAGTATAGGTTTGCTGTAGTGTACTTTGTTGTGTGGTAGTAAGTGTCGCTTTAAATGCCAGGGCGGCAGTAACTAATGAAGATACATCAAAAGCTTCGTTAGTGTTTTTTTTGGCAGCTACCGCAGCAAAATTACTTTTTTTTCCCGGGCTGTTAAGAAGAGACGACCATGTGTTACTGCTAAGCACGGTTTTTATTTCATGCGAAAACATAAAAAGCAATAATCCCGATGCCAGTCCGGCAAGTGCTAACTCCAGTCTGTACTGGGAGCCCGATATGCCTAATGATAAATTTTGTAACCTTTCCTTCATAGAACTTTTAGTTTTGTAGTTAATAGTATGTATTACAGTATACTAATTTACAAACATTATCATTCGTTCTATAAATGCAAGATGAATAGCTGCTTTTATGCGATGAAAATAACAGTTATGTTGCCTTATTGCGAAAACCGGTTAAAAAAATCCTCTTCATAGCTTGCTGTAATGGGTATTTCGCGTCCGGCTACAAATATTGTTTTTTTGCGTACTTTTTCAATATGTTGCAGCGGTACAATGTAAGAACGATGTACGCGTACAAATTTATCTGCAGGCAGTTTTTCCATAATGTTTTTTAAAGGCATGCGTATCCTTACTTTTTTGTCTTTCTGTAAATGGATGTCCAGGTAATCAGCAAATGATTCTAACAGTAGTATTTCATTTATATCAATCTGAACAATGCTATAGTCTGACTTAACATAAATATATTGCCTGTCCAGCGCGGTTTTGTATTTAAGGAAATCATGAAAAGAACGAGCTTTAGTTACTGCTTCCATAAATCGCTTAAACGAAAAAGGTTTTAGTAAATAGTCTACCGCATTAAGGTTAAACCCGTCTATGGCGTATTCGCTAAAGGCGGTCGTAAATATAACCATGGTGTTTTGGCGCAGTGATTTGTAAAACTCTATTCCGGTAACGGCCGGCATTTGTATATCAAGAAATAAAAGGTCTACCTCATTCTCTGCAAGATATTCCCGCGCAGCACTAACCTTGGTAAACGATTTATCCAGGGATATAAAATCAATCCTTGCGCAATACTGCTTAATAAGCTCCAGTGGGAGGGGTTCGTCGTCAATGGCTATTGCGTGTATCATCTGAAATAAATTGTAAGAGTTATGCTAAAAAACTCCGGGGTATCTTCTATAAGAAGAAGGTGTTTTTGCGGATACATAAGGTTAAGGCGGTTGCGGGTGTTACTTATACCGATGCCCGAGTTTATAAGCCCGTTGTTTATAACAGACATTTTTCTGTTTTTTACCTGTAATTGTACAGCATCTGCATCAGTAACTATATCAATCAAAATTTCTGAATCTTCATCAGGGTTTACCCCATATTTAAAAGCATTCTCTATAAATGGTATAAGCAGCAGTGGGGCTATGCGTTTGCCGCTCAAGCTCCCGGTTACATTAAACTCCAAGTTTACACCGGGATCCAGCCTGAGTTTTTGTAGTTCTATATAATCAGAAATATATGCAACTTCTTTTTCTAACGGTACACTTTCATTACCAGATTCTACTACCATATACCGCATAATATCTGAAAGTTTAAGCATACTTTCAGACGACCTGTCTGCTTTTTCTGTTACAGTAAGGGTGTAAATACTATTAAGGGCATTAAAAAGAAAGTGTGGGTTCATTTGCGAGATCAGATAGGCAATCTCGGCTTCGTGGCGCGCTTTTTCTGTATGGAACCATCTGCTACGTACCCATAAGAAGAGTGAGACACTTACAATAACCACAAACATGAAAAAAACCTGGTCGTAATCAGAGAAAAATTCCTGAAAACGGTAAAATGAATTTGCATATCCCGGCTTATCATGAAAGTGCATAGCACCTGGTCCCGGAGGCGGAGGGGGTGGGCGGAAGTCTACATTTTTGGGTAGTAGCTGTTTCAGAATAAAATGTGGAGCTGCTATAATTATAATTAGGCTCGTTGCTATGGCTGCTGCATAAACAAAGTACTTTTTTGAGTAATACAGCTTAGGGATGAGGTAGTAATAATTGAAATAAAAAAAACAAAAAAGAAGTATGTTAGAAAATATGTTAACCAGTGTCATTGGCGAATGAAAAATACCATTGCCACCGGGCATTTGAGAGGGGAGTATTATGGGTTGCATGGCAAATGCAAGGAATGCAAGCCCCTGCAATACGATGCTCCTGTTTTTTTTGTTTAATCCCATATATCAAATATCACTATACTAAATGAATCAGGGAAATTGTTGCGATGTTTTTTATGTTTTTAGCGATGAAAAATACCCCGCTAATTAATAAGGTTGGGTAATTGCTTAAAGTGTTTTCTTTAGGGCGAGATGTAATAAAACAAAAAATCCGAACATTTCTGTTCGGATTTTTACTCTCGGTCGGGGTGGCAGGACGATGCCTACTCTCCGCAAATATCTTAATATCAAATATTTGATAATCCCTTTTGCAATCCGCTCACCGTTTTGCTCACATTTAAGCAATTCGGTAACGGGTGCAAATATAGGCCTTTTTACCATAAAATAAAGCATTAAATGGAAATTTTTCCTTAATTCGAGACATGCCTTAATTTTGTAATTTTTCATGTTGCTCTATACTCATACATTAATCACCCTACCGTCCTCATATTCTGATACTATAACGCCATCCTTGCTGTAAACTAATGGTTGCCCTTTCACAAACAAGGTGCGCCTAGTATTTTCGGCAAATTACTGTCGCCATGTCTCCTTTTCTTCGTCATTCTTCTAGAAGAGATTCTTTTTCATTCTTCTCTTATTTATGAAATCTTCATTTCCGATTATTAAGTCCATATAAGTTTCTTTAATTGCCATTTAACTAAGTTGTACTAAATTAAAAATGATTTTTATAAAGGATTAAACACTACATAATATTATGCTTCTTGCTTCAGCTTCTGATGCAATGCGTAACACTCGTCCAGAATGATTGACTCCTCCATTGGAATCAGTTGATACGCGAGGCCCAGCACGCACGAGATATTAGTATGCGATACCGACATTGATGAGGGCAAAATATCCTCTTGGGCTTCAAGTGCCGCCATACAGACCTTCATAATATCCATAATAGTCAAAAGAAGATCATTGTATCCTGAGAAACTTAGTTCCACGCCAAAACCTTCCCTGCGGAAGCGTTCATTAAAAACATTGAACTGGCTGGCGTTTTTTATTTTTTCCGCGAAGTCTATCGCTTCGTTGACTTTATCGTTTTCCATAGCTTATAAAATTAAATGTGATTTATAGAGTGCATCAAGTTTGGCGAAAGCCAGTTGTTTTATTTCCAAAAAACAATCCTTGCATCGCAATTCCAGTTCATTACTGTCCTCAATAGCGTACTGATTTACTACTTTGTAGCGTATCATGTCAGGATTAGCTGATAGCAACAGGTATAGCGCATTATCATCTTCCTGACGGAAATACAATAAGAAATCCTTACCGGTAATGAATTGCAGCAGTGCAAACAGATGCCCTATATTCATACGGTTTGGCCTGTAGCTAAGGAACAGCTCTATGAACCCTAAGCAGCTGTTTACAATAGCCTGATGCAGCAGTGTGTTTTTCAGAAGTGCATCATGGGGATTGGTAATTGATTTAGCCGTATTAAAATGGCTTTCTGCCAGCAGTGCACGGTTACGCCAGTAGTTAACCGAATACTCCAAATCCCTTTCAAAGGGCAGGTCGGTAATGTTTAGGTTACTCCCCACCTGAAAACCATTAACCGTAAGTTTGTTAAAAAACCATCGGTCGTTATCACGCTTTTTAGCCATTGACTGTTTACGGTGCAGCAGTACCGTTACCTTGTGCTTTTTACCAAAAGCATCCCTTACTTTGGCTTCAATCATTGCAGCGTGGTTATCCTTTGGTTCAAGCGAGTAGACTAACACGTAAAAGTGATATCCGGGGTTAAAGTAATTCGACTTCGTTTTTTTAATTTCAGTATTAAACAGTTTGTAGCCAAAGCAGAAGACCGCCCTTGTCTTGATATAATCTGTGATAATTCCGTTTATTTGGTGTAGTACTTGGCCCGCGAAATAATCTTCCGGTAATTTCTGTTCAAGGATGCTAAGCCCAGCCGTTTCAGGTTGATGTAACGTTTTGAGTTTTGCTTTGTAATCCACATACAGCTTATTGTAAAGGCTCCGCGCCTCTCCATAAAACTGACGCACCTTTTTGTTAGCTTCTTTTAACGTATCAATATTTACTTCTAATTCTGTTTTGGACATGATAGCGTTTCGTGTGCTATTCAGGAATTCTAACAAACTTTTACCCTCATCTGCATTTGGATTGATAATCTCATCAAGCGAAGGTGCAAAATCCATAATCCATCTGTACTGACCAAATAAATCCTGTCCACCTTTTAGCCCTTCACCATGCAGTTCCGCTATCATCATGTATATAAATCGCAAACCCTGATGCAGTGCATAGGCAGCTTCAAGGAGGCTTTCGTTCTGCATATAATCGCTGTACAAACGCAGGTACGCATCAATGGCGTAAATCATTTCGCCGGTACGTTTTCTAAGTCGGTAACTATAGTACTTTGTCCTTAGCTTTACAGGGTGGAAAACTTTTGCTTCGGGCTGGCAGTACACAAGGTTCTCCGCATTGCAATGCATAATGAAATAGGGAAATCCTTTTTTATAAGCATGTTCTACCCAATGACCACTGAAATACTTAAACACAATATTGGGGTGGTCGTCTGCCAGTTTACTGTCATGTAAAGCATCGTCATCCTGGGCATTATTATCGCTCATGATAATTGAGACCAGTGTTTTGTGTTCAAGTGGCGAAACATAGACTGCATCGATGTGCAGGAAACTAACCAAATGGTTTACGGCCTCTGCCAGTTCATCGTGATTGGAGAAGGCCTGCGGGATTTTAATTTCGTACTTCATAAACTCCGTTTTTGCCGTGAAACATCAGTGAAAAAGCTTATTTTTGCTTATACACAGCAAGTAACTACCTCATGGTAGCGTACCGAACCACAGCGGTTTGTATAATACCAGTTACGGTTTGTGTTTTACCAACTGAATATTTCTTACAGAATTTTGAATACCTTTGAGTTATGAGCACAGCAACTAAAAACCACATAGGAAGAAAAATAAGCCGCATCCGTGAATTGCGCGACATGAAACAGGAAGCATTAGCCCAAGCATTGGGTATAAGCCAGCAGGCGGTTTCTAATATTGAAAATAGTGAAACAGTTGAAGATGCTAAACTTGAAGAAATAGCAAAGGCTTTGGGAGTAACAGCTGAAGGTATTAAACAGTTTTCAGAGGAAGCAGTATTTAATATTATATCTAATACCTACCACAATACAAGCAGCGATACTTCAACATTGATAGCTAGCTCGTTAAACTATCAACCCACTTTTAATACGGTTGAAAAAATCGTTGAACTTTACGAAAGACTTTTACAAGCAGAGAAAGATAAAGTTGCTTATATGGAAAGGCTTATGAATAAATCTTAGGCACTAATAGCAAACATAAAGCTAAAACTATCTCCTTAATTTAAGAAGTTCATTTCTTGGAATAAAATCCGAATCTAATGATGTATATCCCTCTTCAGGGAGTATATACATTGGCGGCTGTAATACAAATACATCTACTGAATAATTACAAAACATTATTCACGCACTTTATTCTACTTCCCCATACGAAAATTCTAAAATTATATTAACTTTCGTCTCAAATCACCAATATTATAATTTGTAATGGACACTATCCTCCTTGAACCTCGTAAAGCACTTAATAAAGCATTTTTAAAAATCAAGCCCAACCGTTCTAATATTGAGGCTTTCAAAAATAATTTAATCGGTGTCTTGGATTCTATTAATATTAAGGAATCTGAGGAGTTTCATAAAAATCTGGTTAGCGATTTTCTTAAGAAAACTTACTATGACCCTACTTACTTTATAAATACTAAGGGTAGGAATGATTTAGTAATACATAACGGCAAAGATGCAAAAAGTCATGTGGGAGTTATCATAGAAGCCAAAAGTCCGTCGAACAGAAGCGAAATGATATCTAAGCAAAAACTTAACTGTAAAGCTTTGCAAGAACTTGTACTATACTATTTACGTGAGCGAATTACTAACAAGAATACTGAATTAAAATACCTGATAGTTACCAATATTTACGAGTGGTTTATATTTGATGCCCATCTTTTTAATAAGCTGTTCGCCGAAAACAAAGTTTTCGTAAAGCAGTTTAATGATTTTGAGACGAAGCGTGCTTCAGGAAACAAAACCGATTACTTTTACAAAGAGATTGCAGAGCCTTACATAGCATCATTGACTGCTACAATAGAATACACCTACTTTGATATACATAGCTATGAAAAGCTACTCCGAAATGTTGACAAAAAGGACGATAATAAATTAATCTCTTTATATAAATTACTTTCTCCGGAACATCTTCTTAAACTGTCTTTTGCTAATGACAGCAACACCTTAGATAAGAATTTTTATACTGAGCTACTCCATATTTTAGGTTTAACCGAAACTAAAGAGGCAGGGAAAAAGATTATAGAAAGGAATAAACCTGAACAAAGGAATAACGGTTCTATCATTGAAAATACCATTATCCAACTTGATAGTATGGATAAGTTGTCTCGGTTAAAAAATCCAAAACAGTATGGTAGTACACTCGAAGAAAGGCTTTTTGGTGTAGCTTTGGAGTTAACAATTACCTGGGTCAATAGGATTTTGTTTTTAAAACTTTTAGAGGCTCAATTAATATCATACCATAGTGGCGACTCGTCATATTCTTTTTTGAGTATCGACAAAATTAAAGATTATGACAACCTCAATACGCTGTTTTTTCAGGTATTGGCAAAAAAGACGGAAAACCGTAACAGCGATGTGCAGCAGCTTTTTGCTAAAGTTCCATACCTTAATAGCTCCCTTTTTGAGATGACAGATTTGGAACATGATATGTTTCCAATCTCGCAATTAGAAGACAACAAGACACTGCCGCTTTTAAACAGCACAGTGATTAAAGATACGGCCGGGAAAAAGTCAACAGGTAGCCTTAACACCCTGCAATACTTTTTTGCTTTTCTTGATGCTTATGACTTCGCCAGTGAAGGTTCTGAAGAAATTCAGGAAGACAACAAGACGTTGATTAACGCTTCAGTACTGGGGCTTATTTTTGAAAAAATAAACGGCTATAAGGATGGCTCTTTCTTTACGCCCGGCCTTATTACCATGTATATGTGTCGCGAAACTATTCGCAAAGCTGTAATACAAAAGTTCAACGAGATAAAAGGTTGGGATTGCCAAAGTTTTATAGACCTTCAGAATATGAAGTTTGGTATTCGTGAAGCAAATGATATTATCAACAGCATTAAGATTTGCGACCCGTCGGTAGGCTCCGGGCATTTCTTGGTTTCTGCCCTGAATGAAATTATCAGCATAAAAAGCAAACTTGAAATACTTGCGGACAGAGAAGGCCGTCTTTTAAAAAACTCATCTGTTATTATCGAAAATGATGAGCTTATGGTTTTTGATAATCGCGATGGAAGCTTCTTTAAATACAATCCATTAAATGAGGAAAGCAGGAGAATACAGGAGACGCTTTTTAACGAGAAACAGCTTATTATTGAAAACTGTTTATTTGGTGTAGATATTAACCCAAACTCTGTAAAAATATGCCGTTTAAGGCTATGGATTGAACTTCTAAAAAATGCTTATTATAAAGCTCCTGATTACAAAGAGCTTGAAACATTACCGAACATTGATATAAATATAAAAAATGGTAACTCACTAATTAGTCGTTTCGATTTAACAAGTGATTTGAAAACAGCTTTTAAGAAAAGTAAAATTTCTGTTATAGATTATAAAAATGCAGTGGCAGATTATAAAAATGCGACAAGTAAAGAAGAAAAAAAGAGATTAATAGAATTAATCGAAGAAATTAAAAACAATTTTAGAACAGAAATAAGCAAGAATAGTAAAGAAATCAAGGATTTGCAAAAGTTGAAATATGAGTATCTTACAAAATATGATAGTAATCAATTGTTTGAAAAGACTTTAACTAAAGCAGAAATTAAATATAAAAAAGAACTGTCGGAAAAGATTAGTAAACTTGATAATTTCATTGAAGAAATTAAGAATAATAAGATTTATGAAAATGCCTTTGAATGGCGTTTTGAATTTCCTGAAGTACTAGACGAAAATGGTGAGTACATTGGTTTTGATGCAATAATAGGCAATCCTCCATATATAAGAATACAAGGAATAAGAGAGATAGATTCAAAACTTGCCGATGAATATATAAAGGTATATAAGTCTGCTTCAGGCTCATTTGACATATATGTACCCTTCGTAGAAAAAGGATTGGAGCTAGTTACACATAACGGCATTGTCAATTACATTATGCCGGTAAAATGGACTAACGCCGCATTTGGTTCCAGCCTTAGAAAAATTATATCGCAAACAAAATCAATATATAAAATAATAAATTTTGGTGCTTATCAGGCTTTCGATGCATCAACATATACAGGTCTTCAGTGGTTTCAAAAGAACTCTCCGAATTTACAATATTTTGAGATTGATAAAGATTTCAAAACAAATATTGAGTTAGGCGAATATTTAAAATCGCTATCAAATTCAGATAGCTCATTTATATCTTATGACAAATTAAATAAAGATAGTTGGACACTTACTGTCGGGAATACATCACATATCATTGATAAATTGAATTTGCAACCGAGAAGAATGAGTGATGTTTTTGAAAAAATTTTTCAGGGATTAGCTACGAGTAAAGATGATGTTTACTTTTTATATAATTGCTCCTTTGATTCAAAATACGTTACTGGTTTTTCGAAACAATTAAATACTGTTGTAAAACTCGAATCTAGCTTTACTAAGCCTTTACTAAAAGGAGAAGATGTACATCGTTATGAACATATTCATACTGACAGGGTTGTTGTTTTTCCATATAAATTGTTTAATGGTTCTGCAGAATTATATAAAGAAGACGAAATAATAAATGAGTTTCCACTTGCTTATGCCTACCTCAAAGAATGTGAAAATATCTTAAGAGATAGGGAAAAAGGGAGATTAAAAAATGACAGCTATTGGTATAGATATATTTACCCTAAAAATCTTAATCTTTTTTCAAAT
>NZ_JBKJHC010000019.1:0-41171 GCF_046613565.1 Flavobacterium sp. RHBU_3
TATGATACACTTGGATACAGTCAATGCTAATAGGCAATCTGTAGATTTGTTAAAGCATGAGTTACCGGCGCATAGGTAATGTTTCAGATTAGGTGTTTTTGTAAAATGGCACTTTAATTAGCTGAAATACATAGTAGAAGTTTAATATTGTAGATAATAATAAGGGCAACCTGAGGGTTGTCTTTGTTATTTTTAGTCCTTCAAATAGCTTTTAAAAAAGCATATCCTATCTTCGTGTATCAAAATTGGGATATAAGAATAGTACAAACTTTAAAAGATAGATTATTAAAACCATTTCTCCCATTTTTTAGTTACGACTAGCCGATGCACAGTTTTATTCAGGAGCAAAGCTATCTTCGTGTTTTTTTACGTTGGTAGTTATTAATTTAAACCCTCCTTTATAACAAAAACCCCCAGCCCCCTACTACTTCACATACAATCGCTCACTCACCTCCTTGCCATTAGCGTCTTTACCGTAAAAGTCAATATACAGCACATTAGTACCCAGCTTACCCATTTGCAGGTACAGGCGTTTCAGGGTAATGGTTTTTCCGTTTATATGGGTAGTAACGTACGGCTTACCTTCCTTTCCTAATTTAAGTACAAGCTTTTGTGCAGGGTAAGCTGAAAGCGTAAACTCGCATCCTGAGGCCGATACGCTGTTTACCGTAACGCCATACGCCATTTTACGCTGCACCTGTGTCAGTTCTTCCTTCGCTCCACCTTCTTCATATGTAATGCGGTATACCTCTACGGGGTCGGCAGTGTTCAGCTTGCCTGCTTTTGCCAGGTTGGCATCATACACAAAAGTGTTGTGGTTTTTACTGTGCTGAATATAAAACAACCTGCGTTGCGAATCGGCAGGTGTAGGATAACCCTGCTGTGCGTACTGGAGAAACGGTAAGAAAAAAAACACAAATACTACTAACTTACTCATGGCCATTTTGGTTTCATTTAAAATTACAATTTTTGCCCATTCAAAAAACAAATGCACAAAAAAATACTTTAGGGCTAACAAATATTTAGCAACTAAGGGAATTGTATTTTTGTATATTAGTTCTGAAATCCCTCAAAACAATTATGGGCCAAGACACCGTAAACCACAAAATAAGCCAGTGGCTGGAACACCGCGTTAAATATATAGGCACACTTATGGGCAATGCCTTTGCTATCATTATAAGCCTGGTATTACTTACTATAGACTATTTTACAGACATTTCGCGCCTGGCAGACGAAAACATTATCTACGATCGGCTTACCGGTATAGCATCGCTCATGGTGTCTATAGTAATAGGCATATCACTTACATCATTCTCAGTAATATTTGTGGTTATGCAGCTGGCTTCGTCGCAGTTTTCGCCACGTATTTTAAGGCACTTTTTAGCTAACGACGTGCGCATACAGCAGTACATCGGGTTGTTCATAGGCACCGTGGGGCTCTGTGTAATGCCCATGGCAGCATCGGCATTGTTTCATGGCAGGCCTTTTCCCATAACCATGGGCGTAGGTATATTGCTGGCGCTGTACTGCCTGGTATGGAGCTATCCGCGCCTTATAACCTACCTTAGCGTAAACATGAATGTGGCTGCCATAGCCGATAAAATAAAGGAAGATATTGTAAATGAAATTAACGCCCTGTACAGCAAAAACTGGCAACCGGGACAGCCTATGCTCTACGCTCCGCTGAAACCCCATGCACAATCGCACCTTGTAAATATTAAAAGCTGCCTTAAAAGCGGTTATCTGGAACACATAAACTATGAAAAGCTGAATAAGCTTGTTACCCGCTTTGTAGACAGCCACTCCTGGGCCGATGGGATTTTTGTGTACCAAAAACCGGTAGTGGGCGAATTTGTAATGCAGGGTGCCACTACCCTATTAACAATAGAAACAAAAACACCGCTTACGCTGCAACAGGAAACCATACTACAGGCTGCCTTTGAAGAAATAGCCGACAGTGTGTTTAGCGTAAATACCTTCAGGAGCTATACCCAGGACATTAACTTTGGGGTACGCAAGCTGGTAGACATAGCTATTAAGGCCATTTCGCCTGCCGTAAACGACCCCACTACCTGCCTGAACTGTATAGACCAGCTGGGTGATATCGCTTTTAACCTGCAAAAGAAACTCTTCCCGTCTGATGAAGCGCAAAAGCTGGAAGGCCGCAACATTATAGCAAACGAATTTAACTTTGACCTGCTAATCGACTTTTGTTTTGACCAGATATTTGAATGGGGAAAAGAAGACCCTACCGTGGTACGCCGCCTGCTGCATACCCTGGCACTGCTGGCTGAGAATGCCGAAAACCCGTACAACCTTATGGTACTGATACGGCAGGTGCGCGATATGGAGCTGCAAAAAATATACACCGAGCAAAACATAGCCGAACGCCATATTAAAATATCGGGCGAAAAACTGGTAGGCATATCCAATTCTCTCCATCATTTTGAAGACGTGGCAAAGAAACGCATCGATTACCTGGAAAAAGCAGGCAGGTTACAACATAGTTCAATAACAGGTCATCCTGAAATCGAGGCAAGGGAAAAAGAAGCAATCCACTACCTTACTGTTTTTGCAGGGCGGTAAGGCACTAATGCATTTACCCTTTTTTTTATACCTTTAGCATATAACCGCTAAATGTATACATCATGAAAACAGACCGCTACACAAAAATTGTACTGACTATTATAGCCGTATGCCTTGCCATAAATGTATTGCAAAATATAAATATTATTCCTTCGGCTTATGCAGCATCGGGCAACACAAAACCTCTATCAGTACCCGGAACACCCCAATACGGATTAGTGCCTCTTAACGCTGATGGCAGTATAACGGTAAAACTTGCCGAAAATAATCCTATGGAAGTAAAAATAGTAGGCATAAGCACTTATGACGAAATGCCCGTAAATCTAAAAGAAATTGACGGGCGTTCTTTGTTTAACGGTATAGTACCTGTTAAAATAAAAGAATAATCTGCGTTAATGGTTATCTTTACAGGCATGAAACAATTACTTTTTATTCTTGCGCTTACTTTTTCTATGGCAGTATCAGCACAGGACCGCAAAGCCCTGGAAACCGACGCCGCCCGTTTTTACAATAACACCACAACCGGTAAATACGAAGCCCTTATAGCCGATACCTACCCGGAGATATTTAAGATTATCCCGAAGGAAAAAATGATGGAAGGCCTGAAAGCAATGCTAAAAGGCGACGGTTATGTTATGGACATACTGGAGGAACCGGCCAACTTTAATTTTGGCGAAATAAAGCAGATAAACAGCGGTAGCTACTGTATTATAAAGCACGACCTGGTAATGAAAATGACTTTCCTGGAGCCACTAGGTGAAGCAGAAGCTAAAGAAATGGTAAAGAACCTTAAAGCTTCCATGAAAACAGAAGACGTTACCTTTAACCCGAAATACAATTCGTTTACCATAAAACAAAAAGCGGACATTATAGCTATATCTAACGCTAACACAACAGGTAAATGGAAATTTCTTAACCGTGCAGGGCATGGCCTTATGACTAAAGTATTAGGCGAAGAGGTATGCAAAGAATTAGCATTGTAATTTTACAAAACAAATAATTACATCTCAGTAATCTCATAAAAAAGCCGCCCGAACTGGGCGGCTTTGCTTTTTCCATGCGGAAATATATGATGAAAAAGGATTACCTTACTGCTGCCCGCCTGCTGTGTTGCTGACCGGTTTCCGCACAAGTGTGTACGCCGGCGTAGGTTATTGTACTGCACGAACGGGTGGAAAGCGCAGCACCCCTTACAGCCTCCCCGGCAGGCTGCCTACCCGTCATCTTCGTTTGTACAGGCAGCATTTACGCAGGTTATCCTTTGTTACTATTACAAAGTTAGCCGGCATTTTCTTAGCGTGGTATTAAAGCCTGCACAAGGTTGTGTTAATACTTTTTGTGTTTATACACATGAGTAAGCATCCTGAAACTTTAAACCTGAAGCAAATATGTTTATATTTGAGATGCTATAAACCAATAACTTATTTTATAATGGAAACAAAATTAGCCAACCCTGCCCCACTGGGGCTACTGGGTTTTGCCATGACCACAATTTTGCTCAACATCCACAACCTCGGATTTTTCCCCGTTACCTCGGTAATACTTGCAATGGGGATTTTCTACGGCGGAATGGCGCAAATTGTAGCCGGGCTGCTATGTTTTAAACAAGGCAAAACATTTGCCGCTACTGCCTTTACCTCTTACGGATTCTTTTGGCTTACCCTTGTAGCCACCTGGATGCTGCCATCTACCGGGGTAGAAAACGCAGCTGCCACTCCCCCTGCCTTTTTAGGTTGGTACCTGGCCCTGTGGGGTGCATTTACCGCCTTTATGTGGATAGGCACCTGGGGAAACAGCAAGGTACAGCAGTTTGTGTTCTTTTCACTTACCGTACTGTTCTTTATGCTGGCAGCATCGTTGTGGACGGGCAATGAGGCACTACATAAAGCATCGGGTGCAATAGGTATTATCTGTGGCAGCAGCGCCTTTTACCTGGGCGTAGCCGAACTGCTTGAAGAAGTAAAAGGCAAAAAGCTGTTACCTTACTAACTGCTTTTGTACATACCATGCATAAAACTATAAAGGCTGCCTGAATAGGCAGCCTTTATAGCAATAAATCGCATTTAACTTTGTCCTAAATTTAACCGATAGATGTTCGGCAACTGATAACCAGCAGCCGATTACGCCACAATCCTCGGGTAAAAAACAGTACACATCATTCCTTCGCTTGCTTTATCTGAGTGGGGGCAGTGCGATGTTTGGAATTTAGAGCATTTCAGGCAATCCGATTCCCTGCTGAGTACCGCACGAAACTCATACGATTCGCAGGCCTGGGTTTCGGCAGTTACTATTTCGTGTACGTTGCACAACTGGCCTTTTACATGGTGGTCGCAGTTGCCGCAGCAGCTTGCAAGTTTAATATCCATAACAATGTTTTTTATTTGGTTCTACTTCGGTTTACTTAATCTGTAAGACTAAAGTTACGCAGAATAAATGTTAGAGAAATTCTAAATAACTGAATTAAAGTAATTTGAAAATGGATTGGATATAAATAAGAAGATGGATTATTAGATTGTTAGAATTTTAGATTTTTGGATCGTTGGATAATTGGAACGCGGATTACACAGATGCTGCGCAGGCGCGGATTTTGGCAGATTTCCCCGTAGAGACGCATTGCATGCGTCTTGGATGCGTCTTGGATCCACAAAAGGTATTCTACTCGCTCCCTCCCTTCTTCACGCACCGTCTTTGCGAGGAGGAACAACGAAGCAATCTTGTATTAAGTTTTCAGTAACCCTCTAATAATTAAAGGATTTTATTTAATTTCGGTAAAAAAATTAAAACCTATCAATCAAAATGCTTAATAGATTTAATAAAATATTTGGTGTATTGACCATTTTTATTCTGTGTTCATGCGCTACTTCTATGTCCCCTCTTGAGGTTAACAATACGTTACCATTAATGACTAAGTCAAAATTTGTCTCCCAACTTCAGGCTGAAGAATTAACTCTGAACGGTAGTTGTAGATACTTGGTTCGAAACAGAAAATATGTTGCGACCATAGGTTTTACTGCTAAAGATGATCTAAGAAATGGTGCAAAAGGAATTGATGAATGGGTAACTTTAGACGGAGGTAATGCTTATGTATTAAGAAATTTTCAATGGATTTCTGTAGGAGATAAAGGTGCAACTGAATTACACTTAGAGTTTGACACATTACGTTGTGAATAAATTACAATCCTTACTAACACACTTTGGTTTTCTACTCTAAAATAAATCAAACACTAGTTACTTCTAAAAACTACGACTGAAAACTAAACCTCCCTTTTAACACTCCCTTACCACTCCCCTACGCCTAAAAATTGCCATAAAATCAGTACCTTTGCGTTTTGCACATACACCCAATATGCTGAATACTGAAGAAACGATTGAAGTGCTTGGCGCACGCGCCCACAACCTTAAAAATATAGACGTTACCATACCCCGAGAAAAGCTTGTGGTCATCACAGGGCTATCGGGTTCGGGTAAGTCGAGCCTGGCATTTGATACCATTTATGCCGAAGGGCAGCGCCGTTATATAGAAACTTTTTCGGCCTATGCACGCCAGTTCCTTGGCGGGCTGGAACGCCCCGATGTAGATAAGATAGACGGGCTTAGTCCCGTTATTGCCATAGAGCAGAAAACCACCAGCAAAAGTCCGCGTTCTACCGTGGGTACAATTACCGAAATTTACGACTTTCTTCGTCTTCTTTTTGCCCGTGGTGCCGATGCCTACAGCTATGTTACCGGCGAAAAGATGGTAAGCTACAGCGACGACCAAATAAAGCAATTGATTACCGAAAAATTTAACAGCAAGCGCATTAACATCCTTGCCCCGGTGGTACGTGCCCGTAAAGGCCACTACCGCGAACTGTTTGAGCAAATAAGCAAACAGGGGTTTCTTAAGGTGCGTGTAGATGGCGAAATTAAGGATATAGAAAGCGGCATGAAGCTGGACCGCTACAAGGTGCACGACATAGAAATTGTTATTGACCGTATGGCGGTAGACGAAACCGAAGATACCGACAAGCGCCTTACCGAAAGCATAAAAACAGCCATGCATCATGGTGATGATGTAATGATGGTGATAGAGCACGGCAACGATGATGTACGCTACTACAGCCGTAACCTTATGTGCCCTACCAGCGGCATCTCCTACCCTAACCCGGAACCGAATAATTTTTCGTTTAACTCACCTAAGGGTGCGTGTCCGCACTGTAACGGACTGGGTACAGTAAACGAAATCAACCTGAAAAAGATAGTACCTAACCCTAAGCTGAGCATAAAACAAGGTGGTTTTGCGCCGCTGGGTGAGTATAAAAACTCGTGGATTTTTAAACAGCTTGAGGCTATTGGCGAAAAGTTTGAGTTTAAACTAACCGATGCAATAGAAAAAATTCCGGCGGAAGCTATGGAAATGATCCTGAACGGCGGCAAGGAAAAATTCACAGTAAACAGCAAAACACTTGGCGTTAACCGCGAGTACAAAATAGAATTTGAAGGTATATCATCGTTTATAAAAAACCAGTTTAACGAGGAGGCTTCGGCATCTATAAAACGTTGGGCTAAAGAATTTATGGACGAAATACCGTGCCCTGAGTGTAACGGCACAAGGCTTAGAAAAGAGTCGCTTTACTTTAAAGTAAATGGCCTTAACATAGCCGAGCTGAGCAACATGGACATCAGCGACCTGTCTGCGTGGTTTGCCGACCTGAACAACAACCTATCGGACAAGCAAAAAGTTATTGCTGCCGAAATTGTAAAGGAAATCAGCGCCCGCCTGGGCTTCCTGGTAGATGTGGGGCTAAACTACCTGTCGCTAAACCGTAGCTCGGGTACACTGAGCGGTGGTGAGGCGCAGCGTATCAGGTTGGCTACACAAATAGGTTCGCAACTTGTGGGAGTACTTTATATATTAGACGAGCCAAGCATCGGGCTGCACCAGCGTGATAATGAAAAGCTGATTCACTCATTAGAGTCACTTCGCGATATAGGCAACTCGGTTATTGTAGTAGAGCACGACAAAGACATGATAGAGCGCGCCGACTATGTAATAGACATTGGGCCGGCTGCCGGTCGTTTTGGCGGACAAATTGTAAGCAAAGGCACACCAAACGAGCTACTAAAAGAACATACCCTTACCGCAGCGTACCTTAACGGTGAAAAAGAAATCGCAGTACCAAAAGTACGCAGAGAAGGTAATGGTAAAACCATAAAACTTACAGGTGCTACAGGTAACAACCTGAAGAATGTATCTGTAGAGTTTCCGCTGGGTAAACTGATTTGCGTTACGGGTGTATCGGGCAGTGGCAAGAGTACACTGATAAACGAAACCCTGTACCCTATTCTTAACGCACATTTTTTCAATGCGGTTAAAAAACCGGCTCCGTATAAAAAAATTGAAGGCCTTGAGCATATAGACAAGGTAATTGATATAGACCAAAGCCCGATTGGCCGCACACCACGCTCTAACCCGGCTACGTATACTGATGTGTTTAGCGAAATACGCACACTGTTTACCCAAACACCTGAATCTATGATTCGGGGTTACAAACCGGGTCGTTTTAGTTTTAACGTAAGTGGCGGCCGTTGCGAAACCTGCGAAGGTAGCGGAATGCGCGTTATAGAAATGGCGTTCCTGCCCGATGTATATGTAGAATGCGAAACCTGCCAGGGCAAACGCTTTAACCGCGAAACGCTGGAAATCCGCTACAAAGGCAAATCGATAAGCGATGTGCTGGATATGACGGTAGACGAAGCGGTACCGTTTTTTGAAAACATCCCAAAAATATACCGCAAAATAAAGACGATACAGGATGTGGGTCTTGGCTATATTACCCTAGGTCAGCAAAGTACTACCCTTAGTGGTGGCGAAGCGCAGCGTATAAAACTTGCTACAGAACTTAGTAAGAAAGACACCGGCAACACCTTCTACATTATGGATGAGCCTACTACAGGCCTGCATTTTGAAGACATCCGTGTGCTTATGGAGGTAATTAAATCACTGGTAGACAAGGGCAACACAGTGCTTATCATTGAACACAACATGGATGTGATTAAGCTGGCCGACTACATTATAGACATAGGATATGAAGGCGGTAAAGGCGGCGGACAGCTGGTAGCCAAAGGCACACCGGAAGAAGTGGCAAAAGATAAAAAGAGCCACACAGCGCGTTTCCTGAAAAAAGAGTTATATTAGCCGGCTTTTTTGCCACGAATTACACAAATTAAACGAATTTTAAAATTTTCGTGATATTAACACAATTCGGATACAGGCAAACTGTCAAATTAACCTTAAACTTGAAACTTTTAGATGTCAAAAGAAAAATACAGTAGCGAAGAAGAGTGGATTAAAGAAGGGCTTGCACAAAAACCCTGGAACGAGATAAGGAGTAACGACTCGTGGGCAATCTTTAAGATCATGTCCGAATTTGTAAATGGTTTTGAAACCATGGCCAAGATAGGCCCGTGCGTATCGATATTCGGTTCGGCACGTACAAAGCCCGATGACAAGTACTACCTGCTTGCCGAAGAAATAGCAGAAAAGATAGCCAATGCAGGCTACGGTGTTATTACCGGCGGCGGCCCGGGTATTATGGAAGCCGGTAACAAAGGTGCCAGCCGTGGCAAGGCACCATCGGTAGGGCTTAACATAGAACTTCCTTTTGAACAGCATTTTAACCCGTACATCAGCCATGATTTTAACCTGAACTTTGATTACTTCTTTGTTCGCAAGGTTATGTTTGTTAAGTACAGCCAGGGCTTTGTAGGTATGCCGGGCGGTTTTGGCACACTTGATGAATTGTTTGAGGCTGTAACCCTTATACAAACCAAAAAGATAGCCAAGTTTCCTATTATACTGGTAGGTACCGAGTTTTGGGGTGGGCTTATGGACTGGATAGGACAAACCATTATAGACAAATTCCATAACGCTAACCCGGACGACCTGAAGCTTATAAAGCTGGTAGATACCGCCGATGAAGTACTGGAAGTAATAGATGCATTCTACAAAAAATACAGCCTGAGCCCTAACTTCTAGGTTTTGGCTTTTAAAAATTGTGCAGCGCCCACAGGTGCTGCACAATTTTTTTGTATATTAGGAGTTATATAGGGATAGCACCACCGGCCCTTTTTAGCGATAGCAAAAAATAATTTAAAATTTAAAAAAGGGAATTTGAACCGCATCTTCAAAGCACTTTGCTCCGTCATACTTTTGACTTGCTGCCACATAGCTTTGGCACAACACAAAAACAACATTTCGGCACAGTTTAATCCAGGCGAACATACCATAGATGTAAGCCAGGAACTTACATATGTAAACACTACGACCGATACGCTGAACCACATTATCCTTAACGACTGGAACAATGCTTATTCAGACAAAACCACACCCATGGCGAAGCGTTTTACTGACGAATTTATTAAAGCATTTCATCTTGCAAAAGATGCCGATCGTGGTAACACCACCCTTTATAATTTTACCGACCAAAACGGGCTCAGCTTAAATTGGCACAGGCCCGAAGACCACCCGGATTTGGTATTCCTGCAACTAAAAAACCCTATATACCCGGGCAAGTCATTTAAAATTACCTTTAACTACAGGGTAAAACTACCCCGAAACCGTTTTACACGTTTTGGCTACGACGCAAAAACAGAGGCTTACCACCTGCGCGACTGGTACCTTACCCCTGCACGTTATGAAAATGGATTTGTATCTAACAGTAATGAAAACCTGGACGACATAGCCAATGCTGCTGCTGACTATAATTTTACAATAAGCGTACCTGATAATTACTCGCTGTATTGCGACCTTGACGGTAGTACTAAACAAGGCAACACCTATACTTTTACCGGAAAATCACGCATGGGCTTTACGCTGGATGCCGAAAAAGTAAAAACCACGCAAGTACACAAATTACCGGGTGCGATTATATACAATAGCATTGCCGATGACCGTGTGAGTGATATAGAACAGGCTATAATTATAGACCGCGTGGCTAATTTTACTGCCGAACGCCTGGGCAAATACCCTTACGAAAAAATACTGGTTTCTCAGGCCGACTATGAGCGTAGCCCCGTGTATGGGCTAAACCAGTTACCTGCTTTTATAAGGCCGTTTCCGGATAACTTTATTTTTGAGATAAAGTTTCTTAAAACCTACCTTAAAGCCTACCTGCGCAATACCCTGAAACTGGATCCGCGCGACGATAACTGGGTATACAACTTTATAGAAACATCTATAATTATTAATTACATAAGGGACTACCACCCTAACGAAAAAGTTACCGGAAACCTGGGCAACTGGGGCATACTACAGGGGCACCACCTGTTTAACATTAAGCAGGAAGACCAGTTTCAGTACCTGTACCTGTTTATGTCTCGGAAAAACCTGGATCAGCCCATAGGCAACCCGAAAAACTCGTTTATAAAATTCAATTTGCAAATAGCCAGCGCTTATAAAGCGGCACAAGGCTATAAGTACCTTGATGACTATGTAGGCAATGATGCCGTAAACAAAGCAATGAAAGAATTCTTTTTGCAAAACCAGAATGTTTCTGCTACAAACCGAAACGATTTTGAACTGGCTCTGCAACAGAATACAAATAAAGACATCAGTTGGTTTTTTAACTACATTATAGATTCCCGTAAGGTAATAGATTATAAAATAGGCCCTGTAAAAAAAGACAGGGACTCAGTAACCGTAACCCTGAAAAACGTAAGCGGCACGCCTGTACCGGTATCATTATATGGTGTTAAGAAAAAAGAAGTCGTATTTAAGCAATGGATAAATGCCTTTGAGAACGATACTACCCTTACCTTGCCACGGCAGTCTGCCGACAGGCTTGCCCTTAACTACAACAAGGAAATGCCCGAGTTTAACCCACGCAATAACCAGCGTTCGTTAAAAGGCTATTTCCTGAATCGCAGGCCGTACAAGTTTACCTTCTTCCTTGATCTGGAAGACCCGGATTATAACCAGATATACTATGTTCCGGCTTTTGCTTACAACCTGTATGATGGTCTATCGCCGGGATTAAGGCTTAATAACAAATCGTATATAGAAAAACCTTTTGTGTTTGACGTAAGCGGACTTTACTCGCCCAAGACCGGTCAGGCTACAGGTTCGGCGAGTTTTATGTACAACCAGTACATAAGGGAAGGATCATTATACAATGTGCGCTACAACCTACAGGGCAATACCTACCACTACGCGCCTGACGCGCGCTATTACCGTATAATGCCATCTATACAGCTACGCATACGCCCCGATGATTACAGGGTAAACCAAAAAGAATTTCTTACCCTGCGCCAGGTAATAGTACAACGCGATCCGTCTGCATACATAAATACTCAGGATCAAAACGAAAACTACTCGGTTTTTAACGTGCGCTATAATTTTACAAAAAGTGACATAGCCCACACCAACAGCTTTAGTACCGATGTACAGTTGGCAGGCATATTTGGAAAGCTGTCGGGCGAATATCAGTACCGTCATTTGTTTGACGACAACAGGCAGGTAAACCTTCGCTTTTTTGGAGGGTTATTTATGTACCGTGATACTTCATCTGAGTTTTTCAGTTTCGGCTTAGACAGGCCAAGTGATTACCTGTTTGACTATAACTTTTACGGACGAAGTGAAACCACCGGACTCTTTAGTCAGCAATATGTTATGGCCGACGGCGGGTTTAAATCCATGTTTGATACCCGATATGCCAACCAATGGATGACTACGGTAAACGGCAGCTTTAATATATGGAACTGGATAGAGCTCTATGGCGATGCCGGACTTATGAAAAACAAGTACAGCGGCACCAAATTTTTATACGATAGCGGCGTGCGCCTTAACCTTGTTACCGACTATTTTGAGCTCTATTTCCCTATACAATCCAGTAACGGTTTTGAGCCATCTATAGGTAATTATTCACAAAAAATACGTTTTGTGGTTACCCTTAGTCCCGGTACACTTATCAGCTTGTTTACCCGAAAATGGTTCTAAAATGAGGTTTTAAACCCCAGAGGAACACATTCGCACAAAAACACTATAATCATTGAATAAAATTCAATTTAAAACCAAAAAACAACCCTAAAATACGTAATTAAAAATTTTTAGTAGTTTTTGTTATAAAAAACCCATTTAAATTTAACGCATAATATTATGATATCTCGCAGTTTTGATTAAATTTGTGTTTTGCACAAACTTTGAGATATGACCAGTACAGAAACTAAAGAGGCCCTCTCTTTCACTGATTTTAGGGCAGAAGTGCTCCACGATTATAAAATTGCCGTAACCAGCCGCGAATGCAGCCTTTTGGGCCGCCGTGAAGTACTAACAGGTAAAGCCAAGTTTGGTATTTTTGGTGATGGTAAAGAGGTGCCGCAACTGGCCATGGCTAAGGCTTTTAAAAACGGGGATTTCCGTTCGGGTTACTACCGTGACCAAACCTTCATGATGGCACTGGGAGAGCTTAATACAGAACAGTTTTTTGCAGGTCTGTACGGGCATGCCTCTATAGAGCACGATCCTATGAGTGCCGGCCGACAAATGGGAGGCCACTTTGCTACCCACAGCCTTGACGAAAACGGCAACTGGCGCAATCTTACGCAACAAAAGAACTCAAGTTCAGACATATCCCCTACTGCCGGGCAAATGCCCAGGCTGTTAGGACTGGCGCACGCCAGTAAAATATACCGAAATGTAGGCAACTACGCCGGAAGCGAAAATTTCTCTGAAAACGGTAATGAAGTGGCCTGGGGCACCATAGGTAACGCCAGCACCAGCGAAGGACTGTTTTTTGAAACCATAAACGCGGCCGGTGTACTACAGGTGCCTATGGTTATAAGCGTTTGGGACGACGAGTACGGCATATCAGTACACGCGCGCTACCAAACCACTAAAGAGAACATATCGGAAGTACTGAAAGGTTTTCAGCGAGAAGGTAACAGCAACGGTTACGAAATTATAAAAGTAAAAGGCTGGGACTACCCCGAGCTTATTGCCGCTTACGAGCGTGCCGGCGAACTGGCACGCACACAGCACGTACCGGTGCTTATCCACGTACATGAGCTTACACAACCACAAGGACACTCTACATCGGGTTCGCACGAGCGCTATAAAACGCCTGAGCGCCTTAGCTGGGAAGCCGAGTATGACTGTAATATACAGCTGCGCAAATGGATTATAGAAAACGGCCTGGCTACAGATGAAGAGCTTGCCGTTATAGACAAAGAAGCTAAAGATACCGTGCTGGAAGGCCGTAAAAAAGCTTGGGCTGAATACCAAAATCCTATAAAGGATGAGCGCGATGGCCTTGTAAACCTGCTTAGAAATGTAGCCGCAAAAAGCGACAACAAAATATTTATTGAAAAATACGCTAACGAGCTGGCTGCTATAAAAGAAGTGCAACGTAAAGACCTTCTGGTAGCTGCCCGTAAGGTACTGCGTATGGTAATAAACGAGCCGGTTAAAAACGAATTATCTACATGGATAACCGCTTACCTGGCCGAAAACCAGCCAAAATACAGCAGCCACCTTCACTCACAATCGGATAAAAATGTCCTTGCAGCACAGGCAGTAGCACCGGAATACGGTGAAACTCCTGAAAATGCCGATGGACGTATGATAATGCGAAACAATTTTGATGCATTGTTTGCAAAATACCCCGAAGCCCTTGTGTTTGGTGAAGATTGTGGTAACATAGGCGACGTAAACCAGGGACTTGAAGGCATGCAGGAAAAATACGGAGACTTCCGTGTGTGTGATGCCGGTATACGTGAGGCAACGATCCTGGGTCAAGGCATAGGTATGGCCATGCGCGGCCTGCGCCCTATAGCCGAAATACAATACCTGGACTACCTGTTGTATGCGCTGCAAATAATGAGCGACGACCTGGCTACACTACACTATCGTACCTTTGGCAGGCAAAAAGCGCCACTGATTATTCGTACCCGTGGCCACAGGCTTGAGGGTATATGGCATTCAGGCTCTCCTATGGGTATGATTATTAATGCCCTTAGGGGTATAAACGTACTGGTGCCACGAAACATGACCAAGGCGGCAGGTTTTTATAATACCCTTATGGAGTGTGACGAGCCAGCCCTTATTGTAGAATGCCTTAACGGATATCGCCTTAAAGAAAAAATGCCGGTAAACCTGGGAGAATTTAAAACCCCGATAGGCGTAGTAGAAACCCTTAAAGAAGGTACAGATATTACGCTGGTATCTTATGGCTCTACGTTGCGCCTTGTAGAACAAGCCGCAAAAGAACTGCTTGAAGCCGGTATAGATGCCGAAGTTATAGACGTTCAATCGTTACTTCCGTTTGACATAAACCACGATATAGTAAAAAGCGTAGCCAAAACAAACAGGCTGCTGGTTATAGACGAAGACGTACCGGGTGGAGCCTCTGCTTACATACTACAGCAAATTGTAGAAATACAAGGCGGCTACAAACACCTGGACAGCAAGCCCGAAACCCTTGCTGCACAGCCACACAGGCCGGCTTATGCCACAGACGGCGATTATTTTAGTAAACCATCTGTAGAGGATATCTACGAAAAAGTATACGGCATTATGCATGAAGCTATGCCAAACAAGTATCCTAAGCTGTATTAAGCTTAGGATACTTTTGTTATTTTAATCCCCTCAAAAACACCGAAACCAATGAGCACAAGAACCGAAGGCCTTTTATCCCTAAGGCCGGAAATAGAAGGCGCAGCTATTCATCCGCAGGCCTCTGCTGAAGAAATTTTCCAGAACAAAACCCTTCGCCCGGTTTTAAAACTACAAAACGAAGTACTTGCCGAGGCATTTATAAACTATGCAGTAAAGCAAAAAGGGCAGTTCTTTAGCCTTAGTACCGAAAAGAAACTACAATACATAGAAAACGCCATACACCGCGATATAAAGTTTAGGAACGCACTTAAAGGAATGGTTATAGGCATGTTTACATTAGACGAGTACAAAGAGTACATTACTAACTCATCTAACCTGAATAAACGTATGATGAACCTGCTTATAGAACGTCTGAAAGACCAGGTTCAAATCCTTGTGCAGGCATAATAAACAGGCTGTTTTACCCGTAAATTGTAGGTTTTCCGAGAAGTGTAGATATTACATCGTTTTAGTGAATTAATGTTTTTTAATATAATTCATTGCCGAATTAATAAAATGTTTTACCTTTACTATACAAAACAACAATTTGTTATGGCAGCAACAACTACCTTCCGTACCGGTCTGAATGATTTGGGCGGTAATCAAGAAATGAGCCATACATCCGGTAAATTTGATTTACCCTATGATGACCCAGCAATTGTTAATCCCGCAGAACTTGCATCATTTCCAAAAGTGGTAATGACAAGTAACAACCGTCATCCTGATCACGAAAGCCACTTGGTGAACAAACGTGTAACACCGGCCAGAGACGGAAGCAACATTGTAAAGACTTGGTAAACCAAGGGCTTTATTCAAAATTATTCAGCTAAAAAATACAACTACACAGGGGGAGCCGTACGAAAAACGCCACCGGTCTCAGGATCTCGGACAAAAGGGAACATACACACTGATTTTACTATTCCCTGAAATCAGCCGGCTATTCGCCGGCTCCTTTATTTTATTTATTAGTGAATTTCCCGTTGGCGAAATTGCCTGATTTCTTTAAGAATATCTACTTGTGTAAACAAAAAGTAAGAAACAATCATAATTGCTCCAAAATCAGGCAGCGACAAAAACAGAGCTATGCCTAAGTGGAAAAGAATACCTATGATAAACAACCATTTTTTAAACGGCCTAAACCATATAAGCAGTGCAAAACCTATTTCAAAAAGCATAACTGCCCAACTCATAATTAATGCTACCCAATGATTTGAAAACCAAGTTGGAATAAGCCATTGCTGCGCGTAGTACGGAAACTCCCACACACGTGACATAAAAGAGCCGTCTTGCCAAAAAGGAAGTATCATTTTACCTTGACTATTAACAAAATACAAAAGGCAAAAAGACACCTGAAGAGCAATCAATAAAACATTATTAACCATTTGTCTTACAGTACCTTTGTCTCCCCCCTCTCTTATAAAGATGAGTACGAAAGTAAAATAACGTAAAAGGATATCGCAATCATTAGTCGTAACAGTTATGAATTTAAAATACATGTAACAGAACGCAAATATTAAAACCGAAAGCCATGTACGTCTTTTAACAACAATACCCGCGCAAACCACGGCACACATTAAAAGCCAAAACATACTATAATAGTTGCTTGTAGGCGATATGTATAATATTTTAAGAGAATACGGCACCCTGCCTTTAAGTACCGGTAAAAATCTGTAAAAAGTATCCAGTTCAGGCCACAGGAAGAGCATTTTTAAAGCCAATATTGTGTATACCGATTTTCTAAACAATGCCACGCTTCGGTCGGGAAAGCTATAATGTTCTATAAAGTACTGACACCCGTCTAAAAATGAATTAATCCACTTTTTCATGGTGTATCTTTTATTGTTAACAATAATTTCATTTCTTTATGTGAAATAGTATCAGGTGCATAAAATGAAAATTCAACAGAATCAACCACCTTATTATTACTATGTGATTGTATAAAATGCTTTTTAAGCAACATAAAAATCCTTTTCTCCTCAATATTTTCTATGCGACCGGCCTTAACCTCATGATAAAGATTCCTGCTGATAGCCCCATCTAACCTGCAATGCTTTAACGCTCCATAATACCCTGTCTTGCTGTATGTTTCAAAGAGGCTATCCATAAGTTTTTCGCGTGCCTGCCATTTACCATCAGTATAATACCTATAGTAAATCGGGCTTTGCGTAAGACCTTTTTCACTCATAAACAAAACCATTATTCCGGAATTCAATTTAGCCTGTTTTACAGCAGGCCCTACATAAGGAATTCGTGAAAACCCAGGCACAACAGAATACACTAATATCGCTATAGCTAGTATCGGTATCATTAACGCCAATATTGTTATAAATCGTTTCATACACCACCAAACATACAAAAAACGGCGAGACTGCAAAATGATATCAATAAAAAATACCGGGCAAAAACCCGGTACTAAGATATTTTTTTAAAACGCATATTATTTACTAATATGCTTAAATACCAAAACTTCTTCAGCATCTTTAAACAGCACCAGCTTATCTTTGTCTACCCTGGCTGCATTTACACTATTCAGGGCATCCATATAGAGCTTTTCCCCTCCACCAGGGCAAAACATCCTGGTACTTACCATCTGGCTGATGTTAATACCACCATCTTCATTAAGGTTATAAGAGCCCCTGTAACCGTTACAGCCGTTGTTACCCGATATTTTAAGGTCGATACTAAAGTTAGCTACAGGAAGCTTATTAGAAAAACCGGCCTCTGCTGCAGCTTTCCCTTTAAAGGTTTCCAGCTCCCAGTTACCCGCAGTAAGTACATCGAGGTTACTACCTGCTTTGGTACTGCCACATGAAAATATTATAAAAGTGAATAGTGTAATACTCAGAAAAGTGAATAGCTTTTTCATAAGATAGTTGCTTAAATTGTTTCTTCAAAATTAAGTAAATATGAAAAGGCTTTCCTGTTAATTAGGAATATTTTAGCACTTACAACAACCCGTTATACTTCCTTGTAAACCATTCTACAGCCAGTGAAAGCGCCACAATAACCAGCAGCCACACCCAGTCTATAAGCGGTGATTTTTTAATCACTTCTTTCTGGGTAGCCTTATAAATATCATTATCCAATAATGATTTTATAAGCGCATCTGCGGTGGCAGGATAGTATACTGCACCATTAGTATTTTGCGCCAGCTGTTTCATGCGTGCCAGGTCGGGGTTTACAAATTGCTTTTCAATTTCGAAATCCAGCACTTCAAATTTGCCGGCATAAGTAGTATTAGAGGAAACTTCCTTAACCGTAAAAGTGTACTCCCCTGCTCCAAGGCCGTCAAGGTTTACTTTGTACTCATTACTACCTTTAAGGAAATCGTAGCTCTTGCTTGCACCGGTCTTTTTGTTTTTCAGCGAAAGCGTAAGACGGGCGTTCTCGTCAAACTCGTAGTTTTTATTAAAGTATTCGGCAGTAATGGTAATGGCCTCACCGCTGTTGTAAAAACTTTCGTGGTTTACTACAAGCGACTTGCGCTTAGAATTTGTGGTAAGGAACTGCACGGTTTTGTCTATAAAAATATCAAAACCGTCAAACGATTTGTTGGTAACATGGTATTCCATGCGCCATTTCCAGATGTTTTCGCCAAACAGCATAGCCGAACGCTTAGCCCCATTTTCGCTAAACACCATAATCGGGCTGCCCGTAGCCACATTGCGTATGCGCGATGTTAGTAATACCGAAGCATCTTCCTTTACCGTAATGGTACCAAACGGGTGCTGTAGCGGCGGAAAATCGGCGAAGCCAATATTATCTTGCGAGAACAGACCAAACTGGCTGTTATAATCGGCAAGGTAATCTTCGCGCTGGCCACTCATCCTGAAGTTAACCAAACTCTGGTTTTGGTTCAGCAGGTTAAAATCGGTACTGTTTCCGGTAATAATAAACGTATTGAGTCCGGCACTTTTATTTTGTTCGAAAAGCTGTCGGAATGAGGCATCGGGTTGGTATAGTATCAGCAGGTTATAATCGCCCAGTGATTTCACTTCCGATGGTTTCAGTATGGTTACCTTACGCTGCTGATTGGTTTCTATAGCGCGTTTTATGGCACCAAGGTCCGGGTGATTCACCGCAGCTACAAGGGCTATTTCGCTACGCTGGTCTATCACCTCAACAGCAAAGTTTTTTACATTGTTGTATTTATTCTTTTCCGCTTCGGGAGAAGAAATTACCGCTTTAAACGTCTGCACTCCCACCTTTTCGGCATTCAGCAATACATTGACCACCTGTGCCTTTTTATCGGGCGAAAAACTCACCGTTTGCTTGTGCAGCGTGCTGTTGCCCTGCATAATGCTGAAGGTGGCATTTACGGCCTTATTACCATTGTATTGCAGGAACACCTCAGCCGGGAATTTATTCTTCAGGAAAGCGTATTTGTTTACGTTTACCTGTCCTACCCTAAGATCGGTAAATGTGGTGGTATCGCCCAGTACTAAGGGATATACGGTGGTATTATCCTTAAAGCTGTAAATGTAGTCGTTGCCCAGGGTTTGGTTACCGTCGCTCAGCAGCACTACCGGATAGGTAGCATTACGGTACAGCTGTTGCAGATTTTGGGCAGCCTGGTCTATATGCGTTTGCTTCCCTTTAAAATCGGGTGTTTTTCCGGTTTCAAAGGCATCGTCAAAGGTGTACAGTTGCACATCGTATTTGTCCTTTAGCTGTTTATTGCCCGAAATCTTTTCTGCCAAAAGCCTTGCAATACTGTCTTGCCCCAGCTCTTTTATGGATTGCGAATTATCCAGCAGTACCGGCAGCGGGGTTTTGGCAATTTGCAGGTCTTTATGGCTTACCACAGGGTTTATAATCAGCACAAATATGGCAAACAACGTAACAAAACGCAAAAAGGCCAAAAAGAAGAGCGTTTTGTCCTTCTTTTTAGCCTTAAAAAGGTATTGATAAAACGATAAGCCAAATGCTGCCAGCGCAGCTACAATGAGTAGTAATACCGTTGTTGCAGTCATTTAGTAATATCGCTTATTTTAAAAATTTATTGTTTATGCAGTAATCATACCGCCATCCACGTTAAGTGTTTGTCCGGTGATGTAAGCAGACATGTCGCTGGCAAGGAAAATACAGGCATTGGCCACATCTTCAGGCGTACCACCGCGCTTAAGCGGAATGGCATCGGCCCAGCCTTTAACAATATTCTCATCCAGCTTAGCAGTCATTTCAGTTTGAATGAAACCAGGAGCTATGGCATTGCAACGGATGTTGCGCGAACCAAGCTCAAGTGCTATAGACTTGGTAAAGCCCAACATACCTGCCTTAGAAGCCGCGTAGTTACTCTGGCCTGCGTTACCCTGTACGCCTACCACCGAACTCATGTTGATGATAGAACCTTTGCGCTGTTTTAGCATAGGGCGTTGTACCGCTTTGGTCATATTGAAAACCGATTTAAGGTTTACCTCAATCACTTTATCAAAATCTGCTTCAGATATACGCATCAGCAGGTTGTCTTTAGTAATGCCCGCATTGTTTATAAGGATGTCTACGGTACCAAATTCTGCCACTACATCGTCTACAAGCTGTTGTGCCTGGTTAAAATCGGCTGCATCGCTCTGGTAGCCTTTGGCCTTAATACCGTACGCAGCAAGCTCTGCCTCAAGTGCCTGTGCAGCCTCTACAGACGCGCTGTAGGTAAAAGCCACGTTAGCGCCCTGCTGTGCAAATGACAGCGCTATACCACGGCCTATGCCACGGCTGGCGCCGGTAATGATAGCCGTTTTTCCTTCAAGTAATTTCATAAAATAATGTTTGTTTTATTTTTACAAAGCCACAAATATAATAAATGTTTTGGGCTAAGCCTGCAAAGACAAACGCATGATATGCGTTTTTAAAAAAATCAGCCACGAATTACACTAATTTCCACCAATTTTAAAAGACATTTTTTAGAAAGATATCCAAAAAAGCAAATCAACATCCGTTTAATTGGTGAAATTCGTGGCTGAAACTTTAGCTATATTTGTAACATAACGCAAACATCAATCCTTAAAACATGAGCACAAAAATCCTTGGCTTACGCACCGTGGGCTATAAAGTAACTGACATTGAAGCTGCAAAAGCTTGGTACACCAAAGCCTTTGAAACCGAACCATATTTTGACGAACCCTTTTACGTAGGCTTTAACATTGCAGGGTATGAACTTGGCCTGATGCCCGACGAAGCCGTAACGGGCGACAATGTTGTTACCTACTGGGGTGTGGAAGATATTGAAGCGGCATACAAACGCTTTATAGACCTTGGTGCGATAGCACACGAAGCCCCTCAAAACGTAGGCGGCGATATTGTAGTAGCTTCGGTTAAAGATGCCTGGGGAAATGTGATTGGGCTGATATACAACCCGCATTTTAAGTTGTAATAAACTACCTGAACCCGCCCTTAGGGCTTATTTCAAAATAATATTCCTTTTTGTCCTTACTGTCTATTGCTTTAAGGCAAATGGCCAGTTGCCCGTTTGGCAGCCACCCTCCCCTGTCTATATAATAGTTGCTGAGCTTAGCATCAAAATCCGGCTCGGGTTTTCCACTTTTCAGAAAATACACGGTAAAACCCGGTGGGCAATCGTCAAACATACGGAAGCAATCGTTTTGCTTTACAAAAAGCCATTTGCCATTAGTACTGATTACGGGTTCGTTTGCTATTTCATATTTTAAACCGTCGGATTTTTGTACCAGGAAATACTTTTGGTCTTCCCAAAGGTTTTGCTCCACACAGTAAAAACCGGTTTTTGGCTCCAGCCCAAGTAAAGAATAGCCGTAACTTTCGGTTTCGAACTTTGCGTCTGTGTATGCTTTAAACTGTACTATGTTTTCATTGTCGGCTTTTATTACAACCGAGCCGCTACTGTCAGCAGCAATTTTATGGAAAGATAACCCAGATAAGTTATCAGTACTATTTATTGCCTTAATAAACACTGATTCCCTTAGTGCGGTTCTAAGCTCTTTTTCAGCGGCATTAACCTCGGGTGTATTTATTTCCACCTTAACGGGTGATTCCTTTTTATCAGTACACGCACTGAATATCAGTACAGCGGCAAGCAAAATCAGTTTCTTCATGGTTATGGGTTTGTATTGCTAAAATACATATTTTAAAAACGCTGCCACCCTATACTACACTACAAAAAAGGGCAGCTTTACAGGCCGAAATGTATACAAAACGTTAAAAAAATATGCACGCATTGTAACGCGAAGGGATTTTATTACATCGAAAACGGATTTCATTACAATTTTACGTTTTGATTACTAAAATTTTATTAAAGGATAGTGTTTTTTATGAATGTGAACAGTAATTTTACGTCAAGAAAATAATCAATCATCAATTATAAAAGCAACTGAATCATGAAAATTAATAGCAACCCAATAAAAAGTAACGACATGAAACTGCTGAAATTTTTGCTCGCTGCCGTTGCCGGATTTGGGCTGGTAAAATTCTTTGGTTTTTTTACCGAAGATGAATTGGACGAAGAAAGGGAAGATATCTATGACGAAGAAGAATACCCTCTGTTTGTATAATGCCATCAGCTTAAACACCGAATATATGTAACGCACAAAGCACCCTTTTCCGGGTGCTTTTTTTTGTTTTGTACATTCTTGTCGCGTGTTCCATTTCGAGCGAAATGCAATGAAGCCGAGAAATCTCTACCATGTCATTGAGATGTCTCCTATCGTCGACATGAGATCACGCATAATTATCACCATTTTTAACATTATCTTTTTAAAAACCAAACACTTAACCCAATAAAAAGTTAAACTTTCCCCTCCTCTATCCTTTTTAAGACTTCATTAATACAGTGCCTTGTTTTCATTGGGTAACTTTATGGTATAGAAGTAACAAAATCATCACCATTAAAAGCTAATAATCATGGAAACGCAAAAAAATTATCCGAAAAATACCCCACGGGATTTTAACCATCATGCCGACCATGCCGGTACAAACCCAAACAGGTATAGCGACAAATCAATGAAACAATTTAAAAAAGAAGTAAAAAATAAAAAGTCAATAATCATGAATAACAAAAAAGTAATCATAGGAGTTGCAGCCGGAGTTGCAGCCCTTGCCGTAGCAGCCATTATCCTGAAACGTAAAGGTTACCTGGACGGGTTAACCGAAAAAGCAGAAGAACTTGGCGGAAAAATAAAAGATAAGTATGCCAGCTTTAAAGAAACAGCCGGCAAAAAACTGGACGAAGCAGTACAAAAAGGTACTGAAATAGCCGATAAAATGCACTCTAAAGCTGAGGCTGCTGCTAATACCTCGGCTTAAGCATAAAAATATTTGGGGTATGCCCCAACCATTTATATAAAAAGGTAATCCTTATACTAAAAGGGTTGCCTTTTTTATTTGTAAATTTAAAACAAAAACTATGAAAGCTTTTATAATCACCATTGCTGCCTTTGCTCTGCTTGTATTACCGGGCTGCGGTTCTAAGAATGCCACAGCAGTAAGGAGCATACCCGCTGCCGATATTAAAGGAAATGAAACCGCACAGGTAGCCAGTAATGCCGCCCCGCAAAAAAATGATACCGTGCGTATAGCAAACGACTCACTGGAGTATGAAGTAATAATTATAGATCCAGGGTTTAACAACTGGCTGTACAGCCGCGCCAAGCCACGTGGTTTTTATGGAGAACCGTACCTGCGCAACCATAACCTGCAATGGGTTAACGAATGGAACATGCGGGTAATGCAACCGCAGCGCTACGGAGACATGTACCAGATGCGTATAGACTATGATGGCCACACAAAATACGGATATGAAGTGAATTACCTTTTGTATAATTATTTAGTCTATTTCCAAATAAATAACAATCAAAGGCTCGGAGGGCTTGTGCCGAGAGACTAAATGCGGTATATTTGCGGTGTTAGCCGCCACAAATGGAAAAATTTAAACAACGATGGGGATTAAAACATAACTACCAGCTGGTAGTTATTTTTATTGTATTTGCCGTTACCGGTTCTACTTCTGCTTATGTGTCTAAACCCATACTGGCAGCAATGGGCATTACCAAAGATACCTGGCCGTTATGGGCATATTATCCTTTATACATAATTATTATTTTCCCGGCATACCAGGTAATACTCATGTTTTTTGGGTTTATATCCGGGCAGTTTAAGTTTTTCTGGATGTTTGAAAAGAAAATGCTCCGCAGCCTTGGCCTGGGTTTTATCCTGCCAAAGGAAAACGAGAAATAATGTTTCAGGATAGTAGTCTTCAGAGTGAAACTAAATCTGAAATCTAAATTCTGAAATCTTAAATACTACCTCCCTATAACCGTTTCTCTGTGCAACCTGCCCCACTCTTCCAGGGCACACATTACATTACCCAGTGTATAGCTATGCGCTGTCCAGCGGTACTCTACCGTAGGCGGAAAAGTGTCTAAAACCGTACGCTTAACCAGCTTATTCATCTCAAGATCTTTCAGTTCCTTGCTCAGCATTTTATCGGTAATACCACCTACCTCAGCCGAAAGCTCCTTAAAGCGCTTAGGGCCGCTGCTTAGCGCTACCATTATAGGCATTTTCCATTTACCGCTCAGGGCTTCCAGTGCGTCTTTTATAGGGCGCATAGATTCTTTGTGGCAGCGCACAAAAGGTTCCAGGATTATATCGGGTGATTCCATAGTGTAATTTTTAACGACACTATACAAAAGGGTAGCGCTACCCTAAAGCATAGTACTATATTTTGTATAGCAAATGTAGATAAGTTTGCAATGTAATAAAAACAATAGATAATAATTTTTTTAAAACATTGTAATATGATACTTGTAACAGCATCAACAGGGCAGCTTGGTACTGCCGTTGTAAACTACCTCCTTGAAAAAGTACCCGCAACTCAAATAGCCGTTTTGGCACGCGATGCACAAAAGGCACAGGCTTTTGCCGATAAAGGCATTAGCGTACGCATAGGCGACTATAAAAATTACGATTCGCTTGTGGCGGCTTTTCAGGGAGTGGAAAAAGTACTGCTTATATCATCTAATGATTTTGACGACCGTTTCGGACAGCATAAAAATGCCATAGACGTTGCTAAGGAAGCCGGGGTAAAACAAGTGGCTTATACCAGCATTGAGGCTAAAGACGCACACAATTCGGCAACCGAAATCATTGCCAAAGACCACGCCCTTACTGCAGATTACCTTAAAGCATCAGGACTTAGCTATGTATTGCTTAACGACAGCCTGTATGCCGATGTAGTGCCTATGTTTGTAGGCGAAAAAGTATTGGAAACCGGAATCTTCTTCCCTGCCGGAAACGGTAAAGTACCTTTTGCTACCCGTGAGGATATGGCGCTTGCTGCCGCTACGGTACTTGCTACCGAAGGCCACGACAATAAAGAATACGCTATAGCAAACAATGAAGAATACTCGTTAGCTGATGTAGCTGCTTATCTTACTGAAATTTCGGGCAAGGAAATAGCTTACGTTAGCCCGGATGAGGAAACATATAAAGCAGTACTTACCGAAGCCGGTGTACCCGAAATTTACATTTGGATGTTCTGCGTATTTGCAAAATCGATTAAAGAGCATGAATACGAAACCGGTAAGGCCGACCTTGAAGCGCTTATCGGCAGGAAGCCTACAACATTGAAAGACTATTTAACCGGGGTTTACGGCAAGTAAATCCATACCAGCCCCGAAGCAGTGCTTCGGGGTATTTTTTTATACCTGCTTCTTGTTTTTTATTCGGTCCAGAATAAGTTGCTTGGGACCTCCAATAACTTGGCTGCTATAAATACCCGTATGCCCGGAAAACAGATATGCCACAGCACAGGCCACCGCAAGGTATCCTGCGGCTTCGAGACCAAAAAGTTCTATCCCCATAAGCGTACAGGCTACAGGCGTATTTGTAGCTCCCGAAAATACGGCTACAAAACCCATCCCTGCCAGTAAAGCCAATGGCAATGGCACTACCATAAAAAGTGCACTGCCCAGTGTAGCTCCTATAAAAAATAACGGGGTAACCTCGCCTCCTTTAAAGCTGGCACCAAGAGTAAATGTGGTAAGCAACAGCTTAAGCAAAAAAGCATACGGCGGTTCGCTAACGCTGAATGATTCTACTATGGTAGGCACACCAAGCCCTATATATTTTGTAGTACTCAGCGCCCACACGGCAAGGGCTATTACTACCCCACCAATAACCGGACGCAGCGGAGGGTAACTAATGTGTTTTTTAAACTGTGCTCCAAAAAAATGTATTGCCTTACTGAATAGCAGTGCTGCAATGCCAAACAATATTCCGCACAGCAAGGTATACAACAATCCTTCGGTTGTAACATCTGGCACAAAAGGAATGCTGTAATGTGTGTGTCCTATGTTCCACAGTTCGCAGGCCCAGTCGGCTATATACGCCACGGCAAAACTCGGTAATAACGCTTTGTATCGTACCTTGCCTATCATCATTACCTCAACAGCAAATACGGCACCCGCCAGCGGTGTACCAAATACCGAGGCAAATCCGGCACTGATACCCATAATCAGCACCACCTTTCGGTCAGTATCCTCCAGGCGGAACCATTTGGTAAAACGGTCGGCAATAGCGCCGCCCATTTGCACTGCGGTACCTTCTCGTCCTGCTGAACCTCCAAAAAAGTGTGTAGCCAGTGTGCCGAACAGCACCAACGGCGCCATACGGAACGGGATGATTTTTTTAGGCGAATGCATTTCCTCAAGCAGCAGGTTGTTTCCTTTTACTACGCTTTCGCCAAAATAATGATAGGTAAGCCCTATGATAAATCCACCCAACGGCAGCAGGGCAATGAGCCACAGGTGGCTTTCCCTGTAATCAGTGGCCCAGTTAAGCGACCACAGGAAAAATGCAGAAGCGCACCCCACAAGTACACCAATGGGTACCGACAGCAACAGCCATTTCCAAAAGGAAATCAGGTGATGTTTTACGGGAGTGTCGGCAATGTTTTGTTGTTCTTTCATTATGTCTGGTTTACTAAAATACATCTACAACGGCATAAGCCGGTTAAGTAGACGCCATCAGCCTTTAAAGGCGGTTCGGGGCAGACATCATTGCCACATTTGTAGTACAAATATAGGGATTTTTTGATTTATCGTTACGTGATATTTTTTACTTAAATTGCAATAAAAGCGACACTATGAAACATACTTTACTCACCTCCTTAATTGCTTTAGGCTTATTTACAGCATCCTGCAAAAAAGAAAAAGAAGAAACTCCCGCACCCGATAGGCAAATCTCTAAAGCTGAATGGCTGTTAGGACGCTGGGAAAATCCATCCAAGGACGGGCTGTATGAGGAAACCTGGGTAAAAGCTAACGACTCTGTATTAAATGGAGCAAGCTATTACATATCTGGCAAGGACACTTTGTTCTCAGAAACTGTTGTGTTGGATGAGGTAGCCGGGAAAATGGCCTATACCGTTACTGTACCCGGACAAAACAACGAACAACCTGTGCGTTTTGACCTTACTAAAATTACCGATACCGAAATAGTGTTTGAAAACCCAAAACACGATTATCCCAACAAAATTGTATACACACAGGTAAAACCCGATTCGCTGGTAGCGGTTATTTACGGTACGCAAAAGGGTAAACCTGCCAGTGAAAACTTCCCGATGAAGAAGGTGAAGTAATACGTAATTGTTATAGATGAATTTGCTTCAAAGCTAATAAAAATCACCTTTCCGTAAAGAAATCCTTAGGATAGGCATTGTCTTTATTGTGCAGGAAGCTCTCATCGGTAAGTGTCTTTAAAAAGCTGATGAGGTTACGTTTATCATTCTCAGACAATACTATAGGCTTTTTTAGTCTGGGCGAAAGCGTTGTGCTTTTGTAAATCCCGTTAGTGTAATGAAACAGTACCATTTGCAGGTTGGCAAAACGTCCGTCATGCATATACGGATACGTCACTGCTACATTTCGTAGTGAAGGTACTTTAAACAATAACGAATCCTTTTCGCGGTGCGTTACCTTAATACGCCCGCCGTCTTTATAGATGCTGTCGGGTTGCAGACCATTGTTTTCAAAACCATTGTTTGTAAACAACGGTTCCTTGTGGCAGGAAGCACAATGTTGCTTAAACAATTCGTAGCCTTTGGTTTCGCTTTCAGTAAAAACCTGTTCGCTACGCATCACCTTATCGTACTTTGCATTTTGCGAAACCAGTGTCAGCATAAACTGCGACATCACTTTCAGTACCTGGGTACCTGTAACAATACTATCACCATATGCACGGTAAAAAGCCCCGCGGTACAGTTGCGATGCATTCAGTTTTTGCACCACATGTGTAATGGTTTCATCCATTTCGTCCTTGTTGTGTATGGGTGCCAGTGCCTGCGCATCTAGGTGGTGTACAGCGCCATCCCACATAAAGGTGGTACTCCATGCCAGGTTTTGCAGCGCAGGGGCGTTGCGGGTGCCTATACGGTCGTAAATGCCGTGGCTCACTTTATGGTCGGTATGCGTAAAGGCATTATAAGGCGAATGGCAACTGGCGCATGACACACTCCCATCTGCACTTAGCAGCGGGTCGTAGAACAGAGCGCGCCCAAGCAGTATCTTTTCTTTAGTGATGGGATTCCCCGAAAAATCGTAAGCAGGCTTAGGCCAATTCTTCGGTACCGGTACATAAACCTCATCATCAGGCAGTGTACCAAAGGCAACTGCCAGCAAACAAATCACGGCTATGTACAAAAGCTTCTTCATGGGATACGGAACATTTTTGCAGCTACATCAGATAGTTGTACACTTGCAGCTCCGGGCGACATTACCCTGCTTTTGGCACTGATATTAACCGCCTGAAAAAATGGTGCAACATCAACCGCTATAACCACGGCAGCGGTATTGGTAATAGCTACCTCAACAGATCTGCACGATACATTTGGCTTTAAAAACCCACCCAAATGATACTGGAAAGACTCGTGTTTAGCACCATATACTCCTTCCAGTTTCAGGTTGATGTAACCGCTTTGCCACGCCCAGTACATATCGTTAGCAGGGTCGAGGTCACCCTCTCCCACACCTTTATTATTAGTTGCTTCGTCTATGCCAAAATTAAAATGCACTGCATCAAACGCCAGCCCTTTTGGGATGTTTACCCGCCGTAATAACGACTCAGGTTTGGAAGCATCCAGAAGATAATAGCTATGGGCATCCGTATACACTTCTTTTCCTTTGCTCCAAAATGAAAGTTGCGACACATACAGCCGTAAGGTTTCTACCGATACCTCACCGTTAAGGGAAGTAACATAGCTTTTGCCCAGCTCTAATGGCTGTCCGTCAAAATAAAAACCGAAGTTAACAGACACACTACCCCGTTCCTGCCCGAGTAACGGACACGAAGCCAGTAAAAACAGGAATATGTGTAGCAATGATTTTGACACTATTTCATCATCATTTTTGTACTGTATACTTTATTGTTGTTTGTTACTTTAAGGATGAGCATTTCAATAGCAATACCTTGCAGCTCCACATATACCTGGTTACCGGTAATGGTTTTATTAAAAACACGCTTGCCATCGGGTGTATACAGTTCGATGAGCGTACTTCCCGAAACATCCGGCAGGCTAATGGTAAATCCACCCTGAAACGGGTTAGGATATGCCATAGTATTATTGATAGCCACTTGCCCTACACCCAATGCATCTGCGCAAACTGCATCAGACGGCACCGATATTACTGTCCCCATGGTAATATCTGCGGTATAGGGTTCCCCAAAATAGTGGATGCCTATGTAATATGGAAATTCGGGCGTACCCGCCTCATCTATGGTTACAAAGTAGGCATAGGTGCCTTCAGGATATTCAGGTGTTACGCAAAAGCGTCCGTTGTGCACATCCAGTGTACCGCCGTTTTCTGCCAGCCACTCATAGTCTTCTATATAGGTTCCTATGGGATAGGTAGCGTTTACCGCAGGGCCGTAATTGGCACTCGTGAGCGCAACGCCTCCCGGTAGTGTGGTACGTGTGGTGATATTGCGTAATGAGAATCCTGTTTTCATTCGAGTTACAGCGCTTGTGGCGTCCATCGGGTCGGTATAGCCGTAAGGCCCGTACACAGGGAAACCATCAAACGCATAGCCTACTATAGGCGAATGCACATCGGTTCCCGAAGCCTCATACAGGCGGTACGGCTTGGCATGGCTGTGATATGCGCCCTGTTGCTGCGGGTGTGCCCCAAGCGTGGCATCGAGCACAAAACCTTCTGATTTATAAACCTCTACATTCCAGGTACCCTGCCCCATACCGTTGTTATTAGTACCGTTATAATAGTGGGCATTGCTAAGCCCGTAAATAGGTACCCCGTTTGTAAGCATGCCTATAGCGCCTAATTTGGGTGAAACCACAGGCGTTGTAGCCTCAACAGGGCTTTTCGGGAAGGCAAAAGTATACCCCTGCGCGGCAGGTGCTCCCGGATTAAGGAACTGCCCCATTTCGGTGGTCATACCCTCCGATTGTACGTATACATACGCATCGTTTTGGCACACCGCCGTAACGTTTGCCGGGGTTGTAGTGGTATAGAATACAAACGATGGGTTTGTGGGATTACCATTGGTATTTTGCCAGTAGCTCGCATATTCGCCCTGGTTCATAATCCAGCTATCGGTAAGTGGCTGTGCCAATGCTACTGTGCCACACAATAACATAAGAAGGGTAACGGTTAGTTTCATGCCTATAATTTGTTTTATACAGGTTTAGACGAGCAGTTTAACAAATTCCTTCGCAGCATTGCATCATTTTTTTGAATACATTAGCACTTTATTTGTACCCATGCAACTGATAACCGACCTTGATTATAAAAAGAAAGATTATACCGATAATCCGCTTACAAAAGCGGAGTACGATAACTGCACCTTTACCGGATGTAATTTTGAAAATGCCAACCTTAGCGGTATTGTATTCAGCCAGTGTACTTTTATAAGTTGTAACATGGGTAATGCACAAATAGGCGGCAGCGCTTTTAAGGAATGTGAATTTAAGGAATGTAAGCTGCTGGGACTTAACTTCAGTGGGTGCGACCCTTTCCTGTTTAGCGTGAGTTTTGACCACTGCCCTATGGATTTGGCATCGTTTTATAAAATGAAACTGAAGGGCACCAAGTTTATTCATTGCGACCTTTCGGAAGCTGATTTTACCGAAGCCGACCTTACGGGGGCTTGTTTTGACCACTGCAATCTGGAAAACGCTGTATTTGACCGTACCGTACTGGAAAAAGCCGACCTGCGCAGTGCCTATAACTTTGCCATTTGCCCGGAGAGCAATCGTATTAAGAAAGCCCGCTTTAGCCGCGATAATATTGAAGGCTTACTGCACAAGTATAAGATAGATATAGAGTAAACCTCTTTTATAAGGCGAAATGCAATACCTTTGCCGCGTAATTTATCCAACAGAAAATGCGCTCTAAATATTATGCCGCAGCCATAACCGCCTTCGCTATCTGGGGCATGTTTAGTTTTGTGCTGCGCCCACTGCACGACTATCCATCTCAAGACATATTGTTTTACCGCATATTTACATGTGTAGCACTTATGCTGCCGCTTAACCTGCTGTTTCGCAGGAGGCAACTTAAAGATACGCTGCAGTATTTTAAGGCCATGGAAAAAGCGGAGCAAAAGAACATTTTATGGCTTACACTCATCAGTTCGCTAATGCTCGTGGCTAACTGGTTTACCTTTATATTTGTAATGAACCATATTAGCGTAAAGGCTGCATCGCTGGCCTATATGCTGTGCCCCATACTTACCACCGTACTGGCATTTTTTATACTGCGCGAAAAGCTGGTTAAAATGCAATGGGGCGCCGTGCTTATTAGTGTAGCCGGATGTGCTCTGCTGTCTATAGGCAGTTATTCCGACCTGTTTTACAGCTTGCTTGTAGCGGGCTCGTATGCGCTGTACCTGGTATTACAAAAGAAATTTACAGGGTTTGACAGGTTTGTGCTGCTCAGTACACAAATTACACTTACAGGGATTATGCTACTGCCCTTCTATTTTGTGTATAGCGGCACTGTGCCACAGGAACCTAAGTTTTACGGCTACATAAGCCTTATTGCCGTGGGCTTTACCATTTTCCCGATGTTCCTGAACCTGTTTGCGCTAAAGGGCATTAAGTCCTCTACGCTGGGCATACTTATGTACCTAAACCCACTTATAGGTTTCGGGCTTTCAGCATTTTATTATAATGAAGCCATTACTCCCATACAATTGGTTTCGTATGCGCTTATAGTGGTTTCTATAATTGTTTTTAATGTGGGGAATTATTCCGGCAACAAGAATTAGTATTTCCCCGTAGAGACGCATTGAATGCGTCTCACATTACAATATTGATTTTTACCAACTTGTATCCTTTGTGGTAAAAAAATATCTCACAAAGATTCACCTATATATAAATGAATAAAAAGAGAAAACCCCACCCGGAGAGGGCAGGGTTTTCAAAAACCAACCAACCAATTATTAACCTTTCGAAGGCCAATATTATTTTTGATGTCCGCCACTCATCATGGCAGGATCTATTTGTATCTGTAATCCCTGTGCAATTCCCATGCCAAGACTTATATCTGCCCTGAACCAATGGCATAATTGACGGTTTATAATTTCATTTCGTTTAGGGCCTGCAATACCGCTCATGGCACCTACTATATTGTGTATTGTATTGCGCTTGGCTTCATCATCCATTAACCTGAACAGGTTACCCGGCTGGGTGTAATGGTCGTTTTCGCCCTCGGCATTGCGGTCGTACCAGTCGGCCACCAGGCTGTCCAGTTCCCATGCCGGCTCTTTATAGCTTTGGTCTACAACCACATTGTCAAAGCTGTTCGGGAAATAGTTTGGCGTGCTTCCACCATTTCCGTCTACCCTCATTTGTCCGTCGCGCTGGTAGTTGCGTACTGCAAACGGACAACGGTTTACCGGTATCTGTTCGTAGTTAGCCCCCAGGCGGTAACGATGCGCATCGGGGTAGCTTAGCAATCTGCCTTGCAGCATCTTATCGGGGCTGTAGCCAATACCGTCTATAACGTGAGCCGGAGCAAAAGCCGATTGTTCTACATCGGCAAAGTAATTGTCCGGGTTACGGTTCAGCTCTATCTCACCCACATCAATCAGCGGATAATCAGCGTGTGGCCATACCTTGGTAAGGTCAAACGGATTAATGTTGTATGTTTTAGATTCTGCCTCAGGCATCACCTGTATTTTCATACTCCACTTAGGGAAATTGCCGTTCTGTATATTCTCAAACAAATCGCGTTGTGCAAAATCCATATCTTTCGACTTCATTTCGGCAGCTTCGGCATCGGTAAAATTCTTAATACCCTGTGCTGTTAAAAAATGGAACTTTACATAAAACCTTTCATTGTCTTTATTGATAAAGCTAAACGTATGGCTGCCAAAACCGTGCATGTGGCGGTAGCCGTACGGTGTACCCCTGTCGCTCATCAGGATAATTACCTGGTGCAGGCTCTCAGGGTTAAGTGACCAAAAGTCCCACATCATGGTGGGCGACTTCAGGTTCGTCTGTGGGTCGCGTTTTTGGGTATGGATAAAGTCGCTAAACTTCTTGGGATCTTTTATAAAGAATACAGGAGTGTTATTCCCTACAAGGTCCCAGTTGCCATCTTCGGTATAAAACTTCAGTGCAAATCCACGCGGGTCACGCTCACTGTCTGCCGAACCCTTTTCGCCACCAACCGTACTAAAGCGAAGGAACATAGGTGTCTGCTTACCAACTTCGCCAAAAATCTTAGCACGCGTATACTTTGTAATATCATGTGTTACCGTAAATGTTCCGTAGGCTCCCGAACCTTTAGCATGCACTACCCTTTCCGGTATGCGTTCGCGGTTAAAGTGCGCCATTTTTTCGTGCAGTATATAATCCTGCAGTAATATAGGGCCACGCGGGCCTACGGTTTGAGAGTCCTCATGTTCTGTGTAAGGCCTGCCCGATGCAGTAGTAAGTTTTTCCTGTGCCATAATTTATACGATTGATTATTGTTTAAAACCTATACAAATGTACCAACCAATAGATTTTGATTATTAAACCTCCTATTGATTATACTTATAACACCATTGCCAAACCTCTAACCAATTTAGTAAAATATTGACAAACAAACAACTAAACTACTATACAAAATTTCAAAAGAACGATATGTCGTGAATTCACATGTCAAAGTAACGGTATACTCCACTAATATGGTGGGTTAAATGCGGAGTATGGTAAATTTTATGAGGTAAAGCCCCTCTTTAGGGTACGGTTTTTGGTTTACCTTTGAAAATACAAATTATAATTATGAAGAAAATACTGTTGCCGGCTCTTTTTGTAATAGCCATTTCGGGTGTAACGCATGCACAGGTAAAGAATTTATTGACCAAAGCCAAAGAAAAAGTAAGCGCCGCCACCGGTACCTCATCGCTTAGTAATACTGATATCGCCTCGGCACTGAAAGAAGCACTGAACAAAGGTGTAAGCGAGCAGGTAACCAAACTTACCGCTGTAGATGGCTTTTATAAAAACCAGGCAGTAAAGATATTAATGCCCGAAGAACTGCAGATGGTAGATAAAAAACTGCGCCAGATAGGTATGGGCAGCCTGGCCGACGAAGGTATTAAGCTACTGAACCGCGCTGCCGAAGATGCCGTAAAGGAATCGACACCTATATTTGTAAATGCCATTACAAACATGTCGTTTACCGATGCAAAAAATATACTTATGGGTGCCGACAATTCGGCCACAACCTACCTGCAAAATACCACCACTACCCCACTATACGGAAAATTTAGCCCGGTGGTAAAAAACTCGCTGGATGAGGTGGGCGCAACTGAGGTATGGAAAAAGATTATTACAAAATACAACAGCCTGCCACTGGTAACAAAGGTAAACCCCGACCTTACAGACTACACTACCAATAAAGCCCTGGAAGGTGTTTTTAAAATGATAGCCGTAGAAGAAAAAGACATAAGAAACGACATAAATTCTCGTACGAGCGATTTGCTTAAAAAGGTTTTTGCCCTTCAGGACAGCAAGTAATTAAGGATATATTAAAACACAAAGCCCTTCGATTTTATTTGAAGGGCTTTGTGTTTTAAAAAGTTCCGGTAATGCCTATGGTATTATACCCCGCCTGGAAATTCCAGGATATTTTTTTATGGTGCGGATCGGCCAGCCTGTCCTGCTCATAACGCTTGTTCAGTTTAAGGTAATGATCTGCCGACTCTACACAGATGATGCTTAGCCCTGCCCCTACAACCACATCGGTAAGCCAGTGAGCATTATCCCACATGCGCGACATAGGTGTTATAAGACCAATACTTAATATACCCGCCTTAGCCCAAGGATTAGAAAACTCCTTAGAAATGGCATATACTACAGTAGTAGAAAGTATGGTATGCCCCGACGGAAAAGAGTGGTAGCCCTGTTGCTTACTAAACGGATCAAACGATAGGTTACCTTCATCCATTCCCGGGCGGGCACGCCCTACTGCTTTTTTTAAAACCGTTTGCATTACACCCGCTGTTGTAGCCGCAGAAAGTATTAATACACTGGTGCGCCTTATCTTTTCGTTCTTGGTAATAAGCCCCGCCGCAAACACGCCAAGGCTAAAAGTATAGTTATACTGGGGTTTACCCATGTACCACCCCGCTTTGTGCCAGCCTTCAGGTACGCGTTCGCCCTGCTCACGGAAATAACGCGCCACATCTTCATCGGCCATTAATAAAAGCGCCGAACCGCCTATAAATGCCCCGGCAGTAATAAAATCTTTTTTTTCCCAACGTGCAGGCCCGGTAGCAGTAAACAATATACTATGGTAAATACTCCCCATGTCATACGCAAAACGATGCCCGAAACTTCCGTTTTCAGGAGCTTCAGCCACGGTATCGGCAACTATCTCGGCAACAGCTACCTCTGTGCTATCTGTAGTAACCTGAGCATATAGGGGAGACAGCAAAGCACTGACTAAAAGTACTGTATACGTTATAAAATTTTTGTCTATCTTCATGGGGAGAAGCCGTTAATGGTTTTGTTTACGCAAAGATAACATAATGGTTACAGCACCTGCATTGAACAAGGACAATATTTTGGCAGAAATTTATCACAATGTTTGCTTTTTGTTTTCGTAAAAAGCCTTTCTTTTATGGTTTAAAATTCACACTTAAATGAAAAAACTGATTATACCTGTAGCTGCATTGTGCTTAACATTATCAGGCTGTGCCGAATTACAGCAGGTAGCCCAGCAACTACCACAAAGTGTAGGCGTTACTAATGCCGATATTGCATCGGGATTACGTGAGGCCCTGGACAAAGGCATAGAAAAACAGGTGAGCAAGCTTACTGCTACAGACGGATTCTACAAAAACCAGATGGTAAAAATATTACTGCCCGAAGAACTACAAAAGGTAGACAGCGGCCTGAGGAAGGTGGGACTGGGCAGCCTTGCCGACGAAGGACTGAAAGTACTGAACCGCGCCGCCGAAGATGCTGTAAAGGAAGCTACCCCCATATTTGTGTCGGCGGTAAAAAACATGACGTTTAACGATGCCCGAAACATTTTGCTGGGCAACGAAAGTGCCGCTACTTCTTATTTACAAACCACCACTACTACACAACTGTACGCTAAGTTTAACCCGGTTATAAAATCGTCTTTCAGTAAAGTGGGAGCCGATACAGTTTGGGCAAACATCATTACAAAATACAATGCCCTGCCCCTGGTAAAGAAGGTAAACCCTGACTTAACCGATTACACGACCAATAAAGCACTGGAGGGCGTGTTTAAAATGATAGCTGTAGAAGAGAAGGAAATACGTACAAATATTTCTGAGCGTAGTTCTACCTTATTGCAGCGTGTATTTGCTCTTCAGGACAACAAAAGCTAAACCATTGCACAGCAACAACATATAACATAACCTTAACATTTTTTCGGCAGTTTTTTAAGTAATTTGCTGTATAATAAAATGGTTTTCTCACATTTGGTTAGGGTTAGTTAGAAAAATGCCGCTCCGGAAAGTTGCGGCATTTTTTATGTTTGCAGCGCACATTTACAATCTGCTTCACGTTCATAGCGTGCATATTACAGAATTCTCACCACAATACTTGTTTTATCACGATTTTATTATCAAAAAATATTTTGATAATTGCTATACTTTGTTACATTTGTTAAAAAATTGTGCAGGATGAAAAAGTCGCTTATTGCCTTGTGCTTGTTGACTTATGCGGTAGGATTTAGCCAGGAATGGCACACCACCCTCGACGCTGCAAAGAAAGAAGCAGCAGCCACCAACAAAAAGATTTTACTCGTTTTCTCAGGCCCCGGATGGTGCGCTAACTGTATGCGCCTTGATGAACTGTTGTGGGCCAGTGACACCTTTAAGGCCGAAGCCGAAAAGAAGTGGGTATTGCTGCGTGCCGACTTCCCTCAGAAGAAAGGCATGCCCGAACCCTTTAACGTAAATGCTGAAAATGTAATCCTTGCGGAAAAGTACAACCGCGATGGCTTTTTCCCGTTTGTAGTGCTGCTGGATAAAAACGGAGCTAAGCTAGACAAGCAGGGCTATGAAGACCTGGACACTGCCGAGGAGTATGTATCGATGCTGGAGAAAATGGGGAGGTAAGACTGTTGAGAAAGATTGATTCTGAAATGACTTTTGGTTTATCCTAAGAACTCAATTGACGGTATTTGAAACAGTTTTTTCTTTACCTGGTACAAACCAAAATATTGCAACACCTAATAATAATAGCACAAAACTGTTTATTAACAGTTTAACAAACAGAATACTTGATATATTTCCAGGCAGTAAGAAGATAAATTTCACATAATTCCACCCAAGGAAATCGTAGAAAAGAAAAAAATACCCAATAATAAGTATTGGGATTATATTTAACCAATGGATTTTCTTTTTGCGAGCAATGATAAATGAAATGCAAACAGCCACTATAAAGCCAAAGAATCTACTAAGGCCTGTTATCATAAGAAAGTAGCTTAAATGCATATCGTCTATATCAGCTATACTAAAATACGATTCTCCCTCAGTAATATAACCTTTAACCAGACTTACGTCATAAAGTAAAGACGCAGTAGCAAAAGCGTGGATAAAAAACCAAGCCGCCACCAAGTGAAATATGATAAATTTAAAGTTAACAGTTTTCAAGTAGCCTTTATATTTGTTATTCCAAATATAAACAATAGTTACACCGGCTCAGTAGTCCTTTCCTGTAATTCTTTAAAATACCCAAAAGCCTTTACTATGCGGCTGCCGTACCAACTGAACATTTCGCCATCGGCAAAAACAGTCTTGGCGTGGTGCGTAAAACGGCCCAGTTCAAAGGCATCTTCGTCCTTAAACGGATAGGGTTCGCTTGGCAGGAAAATCACCTGAGGGTCGCCCTGTATGCGCATTTTCTGTGCTATAACTTCGGGGTAACGCTCTTCGCGTGCTTCGTAAATATTGCTAAAGTGGTTCAGTTGCAGCATTTCATCTATAAACGTACCTTTTCCCGCCACCATATACGGCTCCTTCCAGATAAAATATGCCGAACGCTGCCACGGCCTGCCCTCCATAAATTTGGCAAAATCGGCACGGGCGTGCTCTATTTTGTCTACAAGGTGCTGCGACTGGGTTCGTACTGCAAACAGCTTACCAAACTCGGCTATTACGTGCAGGGCATCATTTATGGTATTAATATCGGTAACATACACCGGGGCTATGCCTTGCAGGCTCTCTACAATCTCCTGGGTATTCTCCTCTTTGTTGGCAATGATAATATCCGGTTGCAGCAGGCGAATCTTTTCGATATGCACTTTTTTTGTACCCCCTATCTTCTCTTTAGTAGATTTAAGGTGGTACGGGTGTACACAAAACTTGGTTATCCCCACTATGCGGTCTTCCAGCCCCAGGTCGAACAATAATTCAGTTAACGACGGCACCAGCGACACAATGCGCACAGGTGGTTTTTCTACTGAGATAGTATTACCAAGTTGATCTGTATATATTTTCACTTCAGGTTACTTAAGGGTAAACAAAAATTAAGAGTTGTATTTAAGCGCTTTCAGTCTTGAGCCTACCAATATTTCTGCCATTTCCTGTTGCATTGCAAGGGCTTCGGCGCGGGCTTTTTCTACAAAATCCTCACCATTTGAAGCATAAATGATACCACGCGAAGAGTTAACCAACAGACCTACTTTTTCGGTCATACCGTACTTACACACATCTTGCAGGCTGCCTCCCTGTGCGCCTACTCCAGGCACCAGGATAAAACTATCCGGAATAATCTGGCGTATTTCGGTAAAGTACTCGGCTTTGGTTGCGCCCACTACGTACATAAGGTTGTGGCTGTTTTTATACGTTTTACTGGTTTCCAGTACGGTTTTGTACAGTTCTTTACCACCTGCGTCTTTGGTCTGGAAATCAAAGGCACCTTCGTTACTGGTCAGCGCCAGCAGTATGGTAAACTTATCCTCTACTGCAAGGAATGGTTCTACGCTGTCCTTACCCATGTACGGAGCTACGGTAATACTGTCAAAATCCATATCCTGAAGGAATGCCTTGGCATACATGGCGCTGGTATTGCCTATATCGCCACGCTTTGCATCGGCTATGGTAAAAATTTCAGGGTGGTTTTCATTGATGTAAGCAATGGTTTTTTCAAGCGCCTGCCAGCCTTTAAGTCCGTATGCTTCAAAGAAAGCAGTGTTCGGCTTATACGCCACACAAAGATCGTGCGTAGCATCGATGATTGCTTTACAAAACTCAAAAATCGGGTCTTCGGTTTGTAGCAGGTGTTGGGGTATCTTGGTAAGATCCACATCCAGCCCTACACTCAGGAACGATTTCTTCTCAATAATCTGGTTATAAAGTTGTTCAGTAGTCATAATGTTGTGTTGTTGCGTTAGCGGTGCAAAAGTACGTTTTTTTGTCCCCCAAACAATTAAAAAAAAATCCGGCCCTGTTACAGGCCGGAAGTTTCAAAAAAATACACATCAATTTAAAGTGCCATTATTTACCTCTTTTAATAACTTTTATGATTCTGTGATCATTATTCTCAGAAGTATACTGAAGCAGGTATACACCTTCTTCACATTTGGTTAGGTCTATATTATTTACACCCGGTGTTATCCTGATGGTAGCTACTGTTTTCCCTACAAGGTCAAACGCTGTAATACTACCGTAATTATTAGCTTTTATGCTAAAAATACCTGTTGAAGGGTTTGGATAAACCTCCAGTTTGTTATCCCTTACAATTGTTTCTGTAGATAGTGATGCTACCTCAAAGCAATCACTTTGCACCTCACAACCATTATACGTAACTACTACCGAATAGCTTCCTACAGCTGTTACTGTATATTGCTGAGAAGTAGCTCCTTCAATAAGGGTATAAGTACCGCCTGTTTCACAGGTATACCATTGATAACCCGCTTCGGCCTGACCTACCGTAAGTACATCAGATTCGCTGGTAATTGAAGTATCAATGGCATCCGGCTCTGTTATGGTAACCATAGCTGTACCCATACAGTTGTTTGCATCCGTTACCGTTACTGTATAGGTACCTGCAGCTACGTTATTTATATTATCTTCTGTAGCACCGTTGCTCCAGCTGTAAGTATAAGGCTCAACACCACCGCTAACACCAGCATAAGAAGCTCCTGAAGCTGTACCATTACAAGGAACGTTAGTTACTGATGCAATCCAAACGTTTAGTGCAGTAGGCTCTGTAATAGTTACCTCAGCTGTACCGCTACAGTTGTTAGCATCGGTTACCGTTACTGTGTAAGTTCCGGCAGCTACGTTGTCAATATGATCTTCTGTAGCACCGTTGCTCCAGCTGTAAGTATAAGGTTCAACACCACCGCTAACACCAGCATAAGAAGCTCCGGTTGATGAACCGTTACAAGGAACGTTAGTTACTGATGCAATCCAAACGTTTAGTGCTGTAGGCTCTGTTATGATTACTTCGACCATAGCTGTACAGCCGTTGGCATCGGTTACTGTTACT